>DASYHQ010000033.1 GCA_035998445.1 Tepidisphaeraceae bacterium
CCGCATGCAGGGCGTGGGCAGCACGACGGCGCCGCGCCTGCAGGGGATCGAGAAGGACGGCCGCGTCGCCGTCATCGTCAGCCGCGACGACATCAGCACCGGCCTGCTGGGCCCGGAGATGGACGGCATCATCGGCTACGAGCCCAGCTCGGCCGTCAACGTCCTCTGGGCGACGATGCTGGCCAGCACAGCGAAGTAGAGGTGGAGTCCCTCTCTCTCTCCATATAGCCACGGGTTTGCCCGTGGTTTTCGCGTCGGTCAGAAGAAGACCACGGGCAAGCCCGTGGTAATATGAAATGGCCCCCAACTCCGTCACCTCACGCGCGTCGCGCCAGTCGCGTGCCTGCGACTGCGTCGAACAAGGTCTGCCCGATGCGCATGAACAGGATGTAGCACCCCGAGACGTAACAGCAGGCGATCACGAACGACAGGAACAAAATCGTCACGTTCAACGGCGACTGCCGGATGAATAGGCTGCCCACGAAGATCGCCAGCGGCGCCTGCCGGACCAACCCCCGTACCAGTAGCGCCGGCCGTCTGGCGGGCATGCCACCGGGATTGCGCAGCGTCAGTCCGTAGAGCCACTTCCCTGGCGTAATTCCGGTCAGCAATTCGAGGAGGCTAAGCGCCCCCAGCACCGCCGCGGCCGGCTTCCACGCCCAGTGGGGCGTCTCCGTCAGCGGGCCCGCTGTCGCCAACAGCCCTAGGCAGAGCAGCCCGGTGACGAGCACGTCGACCTCCGCAGCGTGCAGCCGCGGCCCGAGGAGCGCGCCCGTGTCGATCGCAAGATCACCGAACTCGGTCACGTCAGGCTCAGGGGTTGCCATGGTGCATCGATTGTAGTCGATGCACCGAGACTCCATGCGTCAGATGGGTTGAAAAGCACAACGAGGTCCGCGGCTAGTTTGAGGGGTAACCCGGCGCGGCCGCGCGTCCGGACGGTCGCGCCTATCGCAGATCATCCAAACGCGAACGGGCGGCCGCCGGCGCGGCACCGGCATTGAAGGATCGGATGGGCTGCAGGGTGTCTTGCTGTTGCCGCGCGGTCGTGTCGTCGTAAACCATGTACTTGGCGTACAGCACGAAGCCACCGAGGATGATTCCCACCGCAGCGGTTAGCTTAAACGCGTCGCCCAGGAACTGCCGCATCGCGCGAATGGCCGATCTCATGTAACCCTCATGGTCACAAAACATCTTTGGGGGAAAACCCTCAGTCGACTCGAATTATGACATGGCTCTGCGGCGATGCAAGCGAAAGTTTTGGAGATGGCCACCAGCTTTCGCAAGCGCCGGTTGGGAGGACGAATGGGCGGTAAGGGACTCGAACCCGTAACCCCCTGCGTGTAAAGCAGGTGCTCTAGCCGATTGAGCTAACCGCCCGGCACGCTCCATGATCGTCTCGCGCCGGCCGCAAATCAACTGCCGTTGTCCTTCGGATCGCGCCGAATAAAATGGCGCGCATGCTGCGATGGATGGGTCTCGTCATTCTGAGCGTTACCGTGATCGCGTCGGCCCAGCCGACGATGACCTTGGAGGACGATCCGACGGCCCGGTATTCGTCGCGCGTGATGCCGAACCTCACCGCCGACGAGAAGGTCGTCTGGATCGACGGCGCGTCGCCCGACGACGCGACCGCGCTCTTTCCCGATGATCGCGTCGTCACCGTGCAACAGCCGATCACCGGCATCGGCTGGGAATCGCCGGATGCCGTCATCTTTGGCCCTGCGCGTGCGACCGATGCGGGTGGCTTGATCGGCCCGCTGCTCGCCAATGGCACGCGCGTCGTGCTGCAAGCAGATGCCAAACCGACCGGGCCGTGGGCGTGGGAACGATCACCGATGGGTTGGACCACGCAGTACACCGTCGCCGGACCGTCGCGGTTCTTGTCACCAACGGCGTACGACGCGATCGAGGTGCGCCCGACCGGGCGACCCGTTGAACTTCGCCGCAGGCTTGTGCTGCTGGTGGGGCTGTTTGCGCTGGCGGCGCTCGCCGCAAGCCTGCTGCGCCGCTGGGCGATGTGGGGCGTCATTGGCGCCAGCGCACTGGCGACGGTTGGCCTGGTCCTCTGGGGCAATGCCAACGCCACGGTTGTACGGCAGAGGGTGACGGTCGTGGTGACGACAGGCGACGTGCAGCAGGTCGACCGCTGGACGGTCGACCGCGCGCCGGCCGACATGCGGCTTACCAGCGACCCCGACACCGTCGGTTGGCCGGTCCTGCGATCGGTCGAACACGAACGGGCGGCCGAACTTGGCCTTGGCAGGGCGTCGCTGGCGTACTACGTCGGCCCTGAGATCCCGATGCTGCTCCTGTACCGTGACGTGCAGGCCGCCACCGGTGTGCCAGCGGCGCTGCAGGCGGTCTCACCCCGGTGGCGGCGACTGGCTTGGCTCTACGTCGGCCCGGGAACGAGCATCGTCGGCATGGAAACGGGCAACGAGACGTCGAAATCACCGACGATCTGGCTGCGACGGGATGAAGGCGCTTCAAAGTGAGCGTCATGCCCTCGGCGACGCACGTCGCACGATCAGGGCAACCGCGAGATGAACGGCCGAGAAGTTCCCGTGCGCTTCATGACCCCAGTTCGCTCGCCAACTGCTCGGCAGCTTGTCCACTCGGGGAGTCGGGATACTTCTTGGCGACCGCGCGGTAACCGGCGGCCATCTCGCTGGCCGCGGGGGGATTGGGCTTGTTCGACTGGGCCGCCAGCGCCGCCATCATCTTGCGGGCGGCGAGCTCGGCCGTCATGGCCTTGTCGGTCTTCAGTTTGGCCAAATTCGCGTCAACACCGGCCAACAGCTCGGTATCACCCTCGAAGATCGCCTTCAACTTCGTGTAACCGTCAAACGCCACCGCGGGGCTGGCCTCCATCGCGGCGTCGGCGTCGGCCTTCCAGACCTGGCCTTCGGCTTTGATCGTGTCGTACAGCTTCTGGGCCGACTCGGCGACGTCGGCCTTCTTGCTCTTGCGGTGTGGCTTCAGCGCCTTCATGCCGAGGTCGTACCGATTCCACTCGAAGTGCTCGACCGCCTGCGCTAACGCGGGGTGATATCCCTTGTCCTTGAACCGCCATGATGCCTTGGCGATGGCTTTTTCCATCCAGTCGTCGTTCGGGCGGTAGCCGGCGATCTTGCCCTCGGGGTCGATCACGCGCCACTGATGAATGTTGTTCAGCGAGATCGTCTGTCCGTAACGCTTTTCCATGATCGAGAAGGCGTCGACGTAGACGGGCATCTTGATCTGGGTCTGGCCCATGAACTGGCGCACTTCGGCCGCGTTGTCGCCGGCGCCGATCGCGATGAACTTCACGGGCTTGTCGCGGTACTGATCGACGATCGGATTGAACTCGCGCGTGGTCCTGGCCCGGCAAGTGGGGCAGTCCTTCTCGTACATGAAGAGCACCACCACCTTGCCGCGCAAGTCGGCCAAGCGGTACTGCTGACCATCACTGAACACGCCAGGCGGGAAGTCGGGCGCCTCCTCGCCGGCCTTGCCAGCCGAGAACGCGGCGGTGGTGGTGGCGCAGAGAATCAGGAGGCCAAATGACACGTGACGGAACAAACGCATTTCAATTCCCCTTCAATGTGGTGCGGGGGAGATGGTACACGTTCTCGTGCGATAATCGAAGCGACGCGGGTGCCGGCTCACCGAAGGTGGGCCCGCCGTCGGATAGGCATGTTCTGATCGTCTGTAGAACTACGCGGCTTCCAGGAGGGGCGTGGGCATGCGCGGCGCGGGGGGCGTCAGCGGACGCTGGCGACCGGCGGCGACTGGTGGCTCGGCCGGCAGTGGGGCGGGCATCTGGATGATGGGGTTGCGATAGCTGTTGACGGCGACGTCGCGTTGCGCCAGGGCGAGATCGGCGGTAAGGCGCAGCGTTAAGCCGCGCCGACGGAAGTTGCCGCACATCACCCAGGCCAGCAGGAACAGGCCGAACCCGACCGCGGTAATCGCGACGACCGCGACGGGGGAGACGTCCGCCGCCCAGCCGTTGCGCCACCCGACGACCGCCCACGCCGCCCATCCCCACGTCGCCACCGCCACGAGGGCGCCGGCCGTCAGCAGGATGCCAGCGAGACGCTCGCACGACACGGCCTCCTGCCGGGCCGCCACGGCACCCTTCATAATGCCGGCGTAACTGGGGGCGACCACTGGGGACGATGGTTCGATAGTGTCTGGCATATCACCACTGGCATCGGCCGCTTTCGCAGTGGCGTGAAGGGCGGGTGACGGCGGAGTGACGTAAATGCAGCCGGGCACTGGTGGGGAATTGATACCGCTGGCAGATGCGGTACAGGTTGCCAGGATCCTGCCGTTGATGAAGACGAACCGCGGAGACTCAGAGGACGCGGAGACAGAGGGAGAAGAGGGTGGTTCAGATCCGCCCGGAGCATGGGCGTCTCGCCCATGGCCCGTCAGCAGGACGAGAACGAGAATCAAGATTGAGTTGCAACCGGCCTAATCGTTGTGACCACCACCACAGCGTCTTCCGCTGCGGCCAAAATCATGGACAAGACGCCCATGCTCCGGGCGGAGGGGATCAGGCCATGCACCTATCGGTCCGGTCTTTCCTCTCCCTCTATCTCCGCGTCCTCAGCGCCTCCGCGGTTCATCTGCTCTTCACGCGGACGAACTCACCCCGGCCATTCACCCGTAAAAACTTCCGTCGCGGGTCCGGTCATGTAGACGTGCTTGTCGCTCTCGCGCCATTCCAGTTGCAGATCACCGCCCGGCAAATGGGCCAGCAGGGTGCGGTCGGTATTGCCGGTCAGCACACCGGCGACGCAGACGGCGCAGGCGCCGGTGCCGCAGGCGAGGGTGACGCCGCTGCCGCGTTCCCAGGTGCGCATGATGACCTCGCTGCGCGACACGACCTGCACCCAGTGGACGTTCATGCGCCGCGGGAAGGCGACGTCGTGCTCGATCCACGGACCGAAGCGTTCGACGTCGATGCCCTTCACGTCGTCGGTGTAGATGACCGCGTGTGGGTTGCCCATCGAGACGAACGTCATATCCATCAACCACGGCCGCTGGGCGCGCCCGCGACCACGGTGCATCGCAGGGTCGCCGGCGTTGTTTTGCGAGACACCGACTTGGTGCGTGTTGGGGCCGCGCTGCTTGCCGACGCGGTCGACCAGAACGGGGATCTGGGCCAGATCCAAAATCGGCTCGCCCATATTCACGGTCGCTGCGGTCGCCTTCCCGTTGGCGGTTTGTAGGGTGATCGGCAGCACGCCGCGACCGGTTTCGACGGTCAGCGGGTTGTTCTTCGTTAAACCGTGGTCGTACGCGTACTTGGCGACACAGCGGACGCCGTTGCCGCACATCTCGCTTTCGCTACCGTCGGCGTTGAACATGCGCATGCGCACGTCGGCCTTGTCGCTGGGCAGGACCATGATTAGCCCGTCGGCGCCGATGCCGAAGTGCCGGTCGGCGACCTTCGCCGCCACAGACGCGGGGTCGGGGACTTGCTGGTCGAAACCGTTGACGTAGACGTAGTCGTTGCCGATGCCGTGCATCTTCGTGAATCGCATAAGGCCCGATCATAGCCAATGTTCATGGGCGGCCCAAGGTTGGCCCGATAATCAGGTTATGACGCTGCTGGAACTGCCCCCGATCACCGACGCCGTGCGCCCGGTCTCGTCACCCACCGCGGCCGACGCGCAGGCGGCCGCGAACATGCGGGCGAACCGCGCGGCGATGGCGGCGACTCGGCCAGACCTTCTGAATCATCTGATCGCACCGCCCGCCGACGCGCGATGGACTTTCGGCCGCGACGGCGCACTTACTGCGATGCTCGATAGCCACTGGTGGGGCGGCAACTCGCTGCCGGCACGGTCGGCGGCGATGATGCTGAAGGACGTCGACCGTAGCGCCGCGGTCAGCTGCGCCGTCGCGCCGACCCACGCGGTCCAAATACGCGAACTGCTCGGCCGCATCGATCCACAGCAAGCGGTGATCGTGGTTCAGCCTGATCTGGCCGCTGCGTGTATCGCGCTGCATTGCGAGGATTTTTCCGACGCGATGACCACCAAGCGGCTTTGGTGGGCGATTGGGCCAAACTGGGCCGATCAACTGCAACGGCTGCTGAGCGATCATCCGGGCCTGCCCATCCCCAGCCGGTACATCCGCACGCCCGACGTGGAAGAAGGCGCCGCGGGCGCCGTCATCACTACCGCGGGTCAGATCTTCAACGATGCCATAGCCGCCCGGGCCATTCAGATCACCGCGATGCGGAATGCCGGTGTCCGCCAGCGGCACTGCGTGCTGCAGATCGCGGTTGCGGCGCCGTCGCGGTTCCGCTTGTGGGGTAATGCGGGCAGCGTGCTGGCGGGCGCGCTGTTGAAGACGACGCCGCAGCACGTGGGCGTGGATTGGATGGTTATCGACACGGACATCCCAACCACCGCCAGCCCCTTGGCGATCGCGTCGGCAGCGGCCGCGTGCGATGCGATCGTGATGGCCGACGTGGCGCGGGCGGACCACCCCAACCTGCTGGCGACCGAGTTGCCGTGGATCACGTGGATGACCACACCGCGCGTGCCAAGTTTCACCGCTGTCGGGCCGCACGATCGCCTGCTGGTGACGGAACCTGCTTGGGAGCGGCTCGCGACGAACGCCGGCTGGCCCACCGATCGCGTCGCGGTAGCCGGCTGGCCGACAGTGGAACGGAACTCGCGTCCTGCGCCCGAGCCGCGCATCGCGCTGCTGGCCGACGTCAGCGATCTGGCCGTCCCCGCGTTCACCGAGGAATTTTCCAGCCATCGCCTGCTTTGGGAGATGATTCGAAACGAACTGACGCGCAGCCCGTTCCGTCTGGGCACCGACGTCAACGGCTACCTGGACCGCCAATTGCGCCAGGCCACGATTGACCCCGCGACGATCGACCGGGCCGCCTTCGTCGAGAAACTGATTTTGCCCGCCTACGCGATCGGCGTCGCGGGGGCGCTATCTACGGCCAACTTGCCCGTTTCCCTGCATGGCAAAGGCTGGGAGACGACCGCTTACCGTGACCAGGCGGTTGGCGAGGTACGGTCGCAGGCGGCGTTCGATCAGGCGGTGGACGGGGCCGTGCTCGTGCGACCTTGGCCGATGGATTTCGTGCATGAGATTGACGCCCAGAACCGCCCGGTGATCACCGCTGCCAGCACATTGCCACGATTCCTGATCGACGCCCGCAGCGCGATGCAGGGGACCGCCAGCGCTCGCGATGACGGGCCAATTCTGTCCGCTGACGTGGTGCTGTCAGCGATTGCGCGCGGCTAGGCGAACCGCCCGGCAGCGCCATTCGGCCGGCGGGTGCCCGACCAATAATCTCCTCCCCAGACCGGCAAGAATTGACACCCTACCCCCGCGCAGCTAGATTTTTCCCCCACAAACGGTCTTTTGGAGGCACCTATGCAGGAATACGAATCGTTGAAGCGGCTGGTCATGGAAGCGGAAGAAGACGTCAACAAGGGCGCCGGTGGCAACAAGGCCGCTGGCACGCGCGTCCGCAAGAAGATGCAGGAGATCAAGGCCGCTGCTCAGGAGGTTCGCAAGAAGATCCTCGAAGGCCGCGAAGCTGAGCCCGACGTCGCCTAAGTCGCGACCGGTCGTAACAGGCTCAACCGTTCAACCCAATCGAAAGGTAAAAGGGAAACCCCCTTTTACCTTTCTTTCTTCTGATCAGGCGCACATGCCCCCTCAATATCTGTACGACATCAGTGGGATGGACCTCGACAAGGTCCTGTACGGCAAGGACGTGATCCGCGAGGTGATCCCGCACCGCGGTGAGATCGAGCAGCTCGACGCCATCGTCTACGCGGCCGGCGAGCTGGGGCGCATCATCGGGTACAAGGACGTGCGCCACGACGAGTTCTGGGTCGATGGTCACATCCCCGGCCGCCCGCTCTACCCCGGCGTGCTGATGATCGAAGCCGCCGCCCAGCTCGCTTCGTTCTACATGAAGTACATCGAGAAGGCCCCCGGCTTCATCGGCTTCGGCGCCGTCGACAAGGTGCGCTTCCGCCAAGCCGTCACGCCCGGCCAGCGATTGCACATCGTGCTGCAGAAAAACTGGATCCGGCATGGCCGGTTCCACAGCACCGTGCAGGGCCTGGTGAACGGCACCCTTGTGTTCGAAGGGGACATCATCGGCGTTGCGATGGGGTGATCTCGCGTTGCCTATCGGGCCATGCGAGCCCTAGATCGCGGTGATCGTTCGACCCATCGACAGAGAGAAATCGCGCCAAGGACGCCAAGGCGCCAAGCACGCCAAAAGAAGTAATCCGGCCCGATGGCCCCGGGGACGCCCCGCGCGCACCTACCGGCTTGGCTCTTCATCCTTGGCCTCCTTGGACCCTTGGCGTCCTTGGCGCGACATTCCTGCCCCACAACGCCTACAATGCCCTAACACCTGCGCCAGCTGTTGTGGCGCGGTGCACGGGACGTCGCGAGCGTTGTTAGCCTCATGCCCATCTCCCTGATCCAACCCCTTCACCAGACCCCGGTCGCGTTCGTCGATGTGGAGACCACCGGCGCCAGCGCCGAACTCGGCGACCGCGTGATCGAGATCGGCATCGTCCGCATGGAGGCCGGCCAGACCGTGGCCGAGATGCAGGAGCTGATCGACCCCCAGCGGCGCATTGGCGCGGGCGTGGTCGCGCTGACGGGCATCTCGCAGGACATGGTCACCGGCCGCCCGACCTTCACCGACTTCGCCGACCGCATCGCGACCCTGATGGACGGCGCCGCGATCGTGGGCCACAACGTGCGGTTCGATCTCTCGTTCCTGCTGCGCGAGTTTCGGCGATCACAAATCGATCTGCCGCAACGCATCGGGCCGACCACACCCGTGTTCGACACCGTCCGCATCGCCCGGCGGCGGTTCGGGCGCGGCGGCAACGGGCTGCAACGGCTCGCGGCCCGGCTGGGGCTGGGTCCCGCTGTGGCCCACCGTGCCTTGGCCGATGCGCAAACTACCGCCGGCGTCTTCCAACGATTGATGGAGCCCGTGGGTGGTTGGACCGCGTGCGTGTGCGACGTAATGCGCGAGCAGGGCGGGCCCATGGGGCTGCTGCCGGTCTCGCCGCGCGAGTCGCTGTTGCCGTACGAACTGGAAGAGGCGCTGGATCTCCGCCGGCCGGTGATCATGGAATATTTAGATGCCCGCGGGGCGCGCACGGAACGCGTGATCGAGCCGCTGCAGGTTCGGCGGTTCAAGGGCGAACTGACGCTGGTCGCATTTTGTCGCATGCGCCAGGCCAACCGCACGTTCAAGCTCGATCGCATCGTCCAGCTGAAGCGGGTTGATGAGACGACCGATGCCGCCGGCCTCCCCGGTCCCTGCTAACCCCGCCCGCCCGCCCATTATGGGTCATTCCAGATGCATCACGGACGACCCATGGCACAGGATCCGGCGGCTGAGGATGCATCCGCGGTGACTCAGCATGCATCCTGGGTGACCGATGATGCATCATGGGCGACCCATGATGCACGTTGGGTGACTGATGATGCATCATGGCTCGCCGATCTTACTTCCGCCATGACCTCCTAGAGCAGAGCGCATCTCGCTGTAGCGTTCGGGTGCCACGGTCTGGTACGCCAGGCCGTGTCTTCTCTACCCAAGGAAGACACGGCCTGGCGTACCAGACCGTGGCACCCAGAGAGCAAACCGCTACACAATAGGGTCCGTTGCTGAGCGGGCGGGACGCGGGGTCGGATTCGCCGCGGGCCTGCAACTTCCCGGCCGCAGGCGGGTATACACGGGGGCGAGCGGCGCGTGCGGGGCCGCCGGCCATCTTGACAGCCGGGCCCGCCGTCTTTACCAATTCTCGCCACGCTTGGGCCAGTTCTTCTTGGCGACGCCCGAGCGCGACAACGAGGACCTAACGCGTGATATCAGTCACCGAGTTGACCAAGGCCTACGGCCAACACCTGGCCGTCGACCACATCTCCTTCGAAGTGCCCAAAGGGCAGATCGTCGGCTTCCTCGGGCCCAACGGCGCGGGCAAGAGCACGACGATCCGCATGCTGACCTGTTACATGCCACCCACGAGCGGCGGGGCGAGCGTGAACGGGTTCGACATCTTCAGACAATCGAAACAAGTACGGGAAAGCATCGGGTATTTGCCCGAGAACGTCCCGCTTTACCTGGAAATGCGCGTTGAGGAGTACCTCGACTTTCGCGGGCGGCTGCGCAAGATGCCGCGGGCCGAGCGGCGGCAGCGCATCGACTACGTGCTGGATCGCTGCTGGCTGACGGACGTGCGCAAGCGCGTGATCGGCAATCTATCGAAGGGGTACCGCCAGCGCGTCGGCCTGGCCGATTCGATGCTGCACAACCCGCCGGTGCTGATTCTGGACGAGCCGACGGTGGGCCTGGATCCCACGCAGATCCGCGAGAGCCGCAAGCTGATCAAGGAACTGGGCGGCCAGCACACGGTGATGCTGTCGACGCACATTCTGCCCGAGGTGGAGGCCGTCTGCGACCGCGCGATCATCATCGCCGGTGGGAAGATCGTCGCTCAGGGTTCGCCCGACGAACTGCGCGCCAGCCGACGTTTGCAGGCCCGCGTGCTGGTCGAAGCGCGCGGCCCCGCGCGTGACATCGAGATCGCGCTGTCGCACCTCAGCGGCGTCGGCCGGGTGGAGACGCTGCCGAACACGAACGGCCACGCGGGGGATGGCTACGTCACGCTCGCCGTCCGCCCGAAAGAGGCCTACGACGTTCGCGAAGAGGTCGCCCGCACGGTGATCGGCAAGGGCTGGCCGTTGCGCGAGATTCGTCTTGAACACGCAACGCTTGAAGAGTTCTTTATCAACGTGACGGCGAATCAAGCGGTGGCCAAAAGTGTCGAGTGACAACGTCCGGTCCCTCTCCCGGTACTCCGGGGGAGGCTAGGTGGGGGTAATTCGTTCTTTCTGAGTCGTCAGCAGTTCGAATCACCCCCACCCTAACCCTCCCCCGGAGTACCGGAAGAGGGGATCAGAGAAATTCAATGGAAGTGTTCGAATGACCCGCACCACCGTCATCGCTCGCCGTGAACTGGCGAGCTACTTCTTCTCACCCTTAGCCTACGTCGCGATGGTGCTGTTCCTCCTCGCGGCCGGTTTTAGCTTCTGGGACGACTTTCAGCCCGGTCAGCCGGCGACGATGCGCTCGATCTTCGAGTACATGGTCTGGCTGCTCGTCTTCATCGTGCCGGTGCTGTCGATGGGGCTGCTGTCGCAGGAGTTCGCGACCGGGACCGTCGAGACGATGATGACTGCGCCGGTGAACGACGCCGAAGTGGTGCTGGGAAAATTCCTCGGCTCGTTCGCGTTCTTCGCCGTGCTGCTGCTGCCGACGCTGCTGTACGTCGTGCTGCTGCGGCTGTACTCCACGCCCGACTACGGCCCGATCTTCAGTGGCTACCTCGGCCTGCTGCTGGTGGGGGCGCTGTTCACCAGCATCGGCCTGTTCTGCAGCAGCCTGACGCGCAGCCAGGTCGTCGCGGCCGTCAGCGCGGCGGCGGTGCTGGTGCTCGTCACCGTCCTCCCCTGGTGGGCCAGCACAAAAGCATCGTTAAGCGGCTTTTGGCGCAACGCGGCCGGACAAGGTGTGATGGCCAAGTACAACGACTTTTCGAAGGGCGTGCTGGACCTGGGCAACGTCGTCTTCTTCGTCGCCATCACCGGCGTGTTCCTGTTCCTGACCGTAAAGGTGCTGGAAGCACGGCGGTGGAAGTGACCTGGCGTACCACGGGCGGCCCGCCCGTGTCTTCGCATTTGCAAGAAAGAATCACGGGCGAGCCGCCCGTGGTACGTGAAAATGCCTGAACCAACGAACCAACCCGAATCGCAAAAACAGCGCTGGCTGAAGTACGGCGGCAACGTCGCGATCGCAAGCGTCGTCGTCATCGCGCTGGCGGTGCTGCTGATCTACCTCGCGCAGTCGTCGCGCCGTCGCATCGACACTACGCTCGCGGGCCAGTACAGCCTGAAGCCACAGACGAAGCAGATCGTGGCGGACGTAAAGCAGCCCGTGCGCCTGATCAGCCTTTACAGCGCACCGACTTCGGATGAATACAACGCGCGCAGCGGCACCGAATCCGACGCCGACCGCCGCGTGCGCGCCGACCGCGCCGCCGACCGACAACTCCGCTACGACGCCGTCCGCGACTTGCTGGCCGAGTACGCCCGCGCCAGTGGCAACATCAAGTCCGAGATGATCGACCCCTTGGCCGACCCGGCGAAGGTCGACGCGCTTGTTGCCGACCTGACCGAAAAGTACGGCGGTGAGGTGACGCGCTACCGTGAGTTCATCGACACGTACCGCGATAAAACCTTCCCCGAGATCAAGCGGCTCGCCGCCGAGGAGACCGCCGCCGTCTCGCAGGTCGAGCTGCCCGCCGACGCGAACGACCCGCAGCTGCAGGCGATCGACGCCGCCAAGTTCACCGTCGCGCAGTTCCCGCGGGCGCTGGAGCAGATCAACCAGTTGATCGTCCCCCCGCTCGAGCAAAAGCCGCCCGACTACAAGGGCGCCACCGACGCCATTCGCAGCGGCACGGAGCAATTCGACGGCTACCTCGGGCAGATCATCGCCGCGTTCAACGACGCCAAGGCCAGCGACAAGCTGCCGGCGAACGTGAAGGCGTACATCGAGCAAAGCCTGCCGCGCTACGAGGCGATTCGGGCCCTTACTACGAGTGTGCTGGATGAGGTGAAAGGCCTCGGCGAGCTGAAGCTCGACACGCTGCGCCAAAGCCTGCGCGCTCGCGATTCGATTCTGGTGCTTGGCGACGAGGACATGCGCGTGCTGGCGGCCGAGCAGGTCTGGCAGGCGCCCAACGACCGCCGGTCGATCAGCGCCACCGAGATCACCCGTCCGCAGTTCGCCGGTGAACAGCAGGTGACGACGGCGATCCTCTCGCTGACGCAGACGCCGCGCAAGATCGCGTTCGTGCGTGCCGGTGGCCCACCGGTCGCCGAGCCCGGCATCCCGATGTACAGCCGTGGCGGGCCGTTCAGCGCGATCGCCGACCGGTTGCGCAGCTACAACTTCGAGGTAATCGAGAAGGACCTGTCCGGCCAATACGCCATGCAGGCCCAGATGCAGGGCATGCCCGCTGCGCCCGAGCCAACGGATGAAGAACTCGCCGATGCCATCTGGATCGTGCTGAACACGCCCACAGGCCAAGGCCCGATGGGCATGCCATCACCGACGATCTCGCCGAAGGTGATGGAACACCTGAACCGAGGTGGATCGGCGCTCGTGCTGAACACCCTGCAGGCCGACGCGATGACCGAGGCATTGGCCGAGTGGGGCGTATCGATCAACCCGCAGCAGATCATCGTTCACGAGCCGGTGCCCGGCGGGCAAGGTCAGGCGTCTGACCCAATCGAGGAAGCCAAGAAGGTGCCGCCCGTCTTCGTGTTGAACGAGTA
Organism: Tepidisphaeraceae bacterium; assembly: GCA_035998445.1. Taxonomy (NCBI): domain Bacteria; kingdom Pseudomonadati; phylum Planctomycetota; class Phycisphaerae; order Tepidisphaerales; family Tepidisphaeraceae; species Tepidisphaeraceae bacterium. The sequence continues at coordinate 13,417 of DASYHQ010000033.1, forward strand.
CGGCGACCACCTGCTCACCGAACCGCTGCGCTCGCTGGACAGCGTGATGGTGCCACTGCTGCCCGTGCGCATCGAACCCAAGGACGGCGTGACGGCGACGCCGATCCTGCCAATTCCCAACGCGCCGCCCGCTTGGGCCGAAAGCGACGTGCAGTCGCTGATGACCGGCGAGTCGGCCGTGCCGACCTTCGACGCTGCCAGTGGTGATGTGGGCCAACCGCTGTTTGCCGGTGCCGTGCTGGATCGGCAGGACAAGGGTCGGCTGGTCGTGCTGGGTGGCCTGCAGTTTGCGCGTAACGAGTACCTGAACTTGCTCGATGACGACATGGCCCGCCGCGGCATCATCGCGGCACGGTTCCCAGGCAATGCGGAGCTGGTCACCAATAGCATCTTCTGGCTGGCGAAGATGGAGCCGATGATCGCGATCAGCCCGGCCGCGATGGAGGTGAGCCGGATCGGTCCGATTTCACCGGCGACGCTGTCGTTCTGGCGCGTCGGCGTGCTGCTGATCGGCTTGCCGTTGATCATCGTGCTGGCCGGTGTCACCGTCTACATCACGCGCCGCGATTAGTCCTACTCCGTTCTCCTCGCCCGACTGGCGAAGGAGAGACCCGTAACAGCCATGAACTTCAAATCGACCCTACTGCTTCTGGTTGCCCTCGTTGTCGTTGGCATCATCGTCATGTTCCGCGGTTCGCCTGAAGACCAGCCCGCGGCGACGATGGCGAATCGGCCGCTGCTGACTGTTGACTCATCCGACGTGACCGCGATCACCGTAACGCCCTCTGCGGGCCAGGCGGTCGCGCTAACGAAATCCACTGATAGCAACTGGCAGTTGACTCAGCCCGTGGCCGCGCCGGCGGAAAAGTTTGAGGCGGACGACCTAGTGCGCGACATCACCGCGCTAGAAAGCCGCGGGCAGGTCGATGCGTCTCCGGCGACCGGCCTCGACTCGCCACGCTACGTGGTGAAGCTGGAGGCGAACGGCCAGTCGCACGAGGTGCGCGTCGGGCAGGCCTCCAGCGTCGGTGAGAATCTTTACGTGAAGGTGGACGACAACGCGCGCGCCGACATGGTAAATGCATCGCTCATCGATCGCCTGAAGAAGCCCGCCAGCGCCTATCGGCAGGCCCGGCTGGTTCAGGTGGCTAGCGATGCGATTCAACAGCTGTCGATCAAGCGAGGAGATCAAACGATCGAACTGGCCAGGTCGGGTGGCAAGTGGAACATCGTTGCGCCCACCACCATGCCCGCCGACGCCGCGACCGTCGGTGGCCTGCTGACGAGCCTGACCGGCCTGCGGGCGCAGGAGTTCATCGCTGAGGGCGCCGACATCGCACTGCTCGGCCAACCGCGATTGACGATCGCGTACGCGACCGAGCCACCCTCATCCCAACCCGCCACCACCCAGCCGGCGATGAAGACGATCACGATGGGTCGTTACAGCGACATCTCGCGCAGCGGCGTGCTGGCGGTCGCATCGGGCATCGATGCGGTCGTGAAGCTGCCCGCTAGCACAGCCGAGGCGTTCGAGAAGAAGCCGATCGAGTTGCGCGACCGCCAGGTGTTGATGCTCGAGCCGGCCAACGTCGGCACGGTCGAATTGGCGATCAACACGCCCGCCACCACGCGACCGACGACCGCGCCGGCAGCGAATCAAACGATCGCGCTGACCCGCCGCACGGCCGACGCGCCGGCACCGGCCGGTCCACCCGCGCCGACCCCTGGTCCCGCAACCGCGCCGGCGGCAATTCAGCCCGCTGAGCCGCAGTCGAAGTGGGTCGCTGGGGACCGTCCCGCCGACGACGCCGCGGTCGAGGCGCTGCTGGCGGCGCTGAGCCCGCTGCGCGCCGAAAAGTTCATCGAGACGCCGCCGTTGGTTGCCCAACCCGCCGCGACGTATTCGCTCGCGATCACCGTGCCACCGGTCGGCCCCTCGCCCGGCGAGCGGTACGAGTTGCGCGTCATCGACAGCGGAAATGACGCCGCCCCGATCGTCACCTACAATGGCCTGACCTTCGAGGCCCCGCAGGCGTTGCTGACGACGCTGCAGGCGAAGATGGTGAACGAGTAGCTAATTCTGTGTACGGCGAGCGCGCTTTACCGAAAAATTCGTCATCCTGAGGTATTCCAGAGGGTCTCTTTCTTCCCGCGGCGAGTACGGGGGGAGTTCCTTCCGAGTACCTCAGGATGACGGTTTGGGTCGATGGCGCGTCTCGCCCTTTTGAGAAAAGTCGAAGCCGCAAACATGCCTAAACCGCTCACTCAACTTGGCGCCAAATCGATCCTGACCCCTGAGCAGATCGACCATCCGCGCACGATCCTGGAAGCCTTCCCCAGCCCGCGGCCAGGTCGGCCGTACGAGGTCGAGTTCGACTTCCCCGAGTTCACCAGCATGTGCCCGGTCACCGGCCAGCCGGACTTCGCGACGATCACGCTGACCTACGTGCCCGACAAGCTCTGCGTCGAGATGAAGAGCCTGAAGCTCTACTACCTCGCCTATCGCAACAAGGGCATCTTCTACGAGGGCGTGGTGAACACGATCCTCGACGACCTCGTCGCGACCCTGAAGCCCCAGCGCATGCGCGTCGTCGGCGAGTTCGCCGTACGCGGTGGCACCGGTGGAAAAGTGACGGCCACCTACGAATCGCCGCGCGGGCGGAAGAAGTAACGGCGGGGCAGAGCGATCATTAACCGCGGAGACGCAGAGGACGCGGAGACAGAGGGAGAAGAGAAAAAAACTTCTTCTTTTCTCCCTCTATCTCCGCGCTCTCCGCGTCTCCGCGGTTTCTTTTTTTTCTTCGCCTGGTACGCCCTAGCAACGCCAACGGGCGCGGCGCAGAAGATTCGTGCAGCGGGGCGGCGGGGGCGGCGGGCGGGTTATCAGCGGACTTCGAGCGCGATGATCGTCAGGTCGTCCTTGGGCTGAATGCTGCCGGTCTCGGTGTCCATCTGCATCGCGAACTCGTGCAGCATGGTTTCCGTCGGCAGTTCCCGGCGCTCGGTCAGCTCGTGGCGCCAGCGGTGGGTGTCCATCGATTCACCGACGCCGAACGCGACCTCGACGCCGTCGCTGTAGAAGATCAACCGGTCACCGGGCGTGAGGTGGACGGTGCGGGTTTCGTAGACCTCGCCACCGAAGATGCCGAGCAGGCCACCGTCGGCGTCGAGCATGTCGATCTCGCCGAAGCGCTTCATCAGCATGGGCAGCGGGTGCCCGGCGCGGGCGTAGCGGACGGTCAGCGTGCGCACGTTCACCACGCCGTAGACGGCCGTCGCGAAGGTGGCCTGCGAGAGGTTCTGTTCGACCATCGCCTCGTTCAGGCGGCTCAACGTTTCGCCGGGCGTTAGCAATCGATACCCGGTCGCGCTGATCTCCTTCGTCACGAACGCGTTCTTGATGAACATCGTCAGCAGCGCCGCGGGCATGCCGTGGCCGACGGCGTCGGTCATCCAGAAGCCGACGTGCTGCTCGTCCAGCCGGCAGACGTCGTACAAATCGCCGCTCACGTAGCCGGCGGGGCGGTAGAGCGTGTGAAAGTGCACGTTGCCGATCTGCGGCATCGTGCGCGGCAGGAAGTCCTGCTGTAGCTTGGCGGCGAGGCGCAGTTCCTCGTCGATCCGGTGCATGCAGTAGTTCAGCGTCTCGTCGCGCCGGCGCAGCAGGTGCAGTTCCGACTTCAACTGTTCCATCTCAAGCTGCATCGCCTCCACCTGCGCGTGCAACGGCAAGACGGCGTCGCCCTTGGCTGGATCGGCCTCGGGGGTTGCATCGTCACTGACGAGTCGCAGCAAAGCTGAGCGGGACGCCATGGAAACCTTTCCGCATCGGCGGGGCGAAGGGGTTGAAACGAGTAGACCGGCTAGTTCCTTCGTCGGCATCTGCAGCTTGCTGCTTAATGTGTTCCGCGCAGTTCGTGAAGAAAGCGCATCAGCCGCGGGCGGCGGTCGCGGTATGATGGCCTTATGGCATTGAAGACGTTGACGGAGCCCCCGCGCTTGCCGAAACGCCCGCGCGAGGGGCACAAGGGGTCGTTCGGGCGCGTGCTGGTGGTGGGCGGGAACGACGCGATGATCGGCGCGCCGGCGCTGGCGGGTTTATCGGCCCTGCGCATGGGGGCGGGGCTGGTGCAGGTCGCGACGCCGCGCGCGTCGCTGCTGGCAGTGTTATCGGTCGTGCCGGAACTGGTGGGGCTGCCACTGGGCGAGCGCGACGATAAGCGGCGCTTGCGCGACGCCGCCGACGCCGCCGACGCATTGGTGATCGGGCCGGGCATGGGTCAGCTGGCGGACGCGAAGGGGCACGTCCTGGCGCTGCTTCGTCACGACAAGCCGGCCGTGCTGGATGCGGATGCGCTGAACATCCTAGCGGCCGGTAAGGCGTGGCCGCGCGATGTGAAGGTGCGCGCGGTGCTGACGCCGCACCCCGGCGAGATGAAGCGCCTCGGCCGGCTGATCGACGTCACCGACGTGCCCACCGACGATGCCGCCCGCGCCGCCATCGCCAGCAAAGCGGCGACCGCGTTCGGGCAGGTCGTGCTGCTGAAGGGGCATCGCACGGTCATCAGCGATGGTCGGCGCGTGTACGTCAACCGCACGGGCAACAGCGCGCTGTCGAAGGCGGGCACCGGTGACGTGCTCAGCGGGCTGATCGGCGCGCTGCTGGCGATCGGCACCGATCCGTTCGACGCTGCGTGCTTAGGGGCGCACCTGCATGGGCTGGCGGGGGAGATTGCGGGAAAGAAGCTCGGGCTGCGCAGCGTGCTGGCGCGCGATGTGGTGGATTGTCTTTCGCAAGCGATCGCTCGTATGGGAAAGTGAACATTTCTCACGGCGCGTATGCATTCTGCGCACCACCGTCATCCTGAGAGGGTGTTAAAGAACGACGCCGCGTCCGCTCCGACCGTGGCATGGGCGTCTCGCCCATGCGTGTGGTGAGGCCGCAAGGCAAAATTGGTTGCAGCGGCTTGGTCGGCACAGCGGCCAACAAAAAAAGCTTCTCATTCCAGTCCACACGCATGGGCGAGACGCCCATGCCACGGCCAAGGCAGCCGCGACCGTGTTCTTTGACACCCTCTGAGGTAGATCCTTCGGAGTACCTCAGGCTGACGAGCTTGAACAGTGTTACGCTCAGTACAGATTTCCGTTCCTCACTGTCCACTTCCTTCCCAGATCGCGTTGGTCCACTTGAGATTGCTTCGGCCGTTCATTCGTCACCCGGCATCGGCTACCGTAACATTAGCGCCGCCCGTGGGTGGTATAGGGACGGGCCTCTTGCTGGAGAATCGATATGCGTCGAACTGTCTGCGTGTTGTTGCTGATCGTTGGATTCATCGGTCGCCTGGCGGTCGCGGCCGAGGGGCCGGCGAGTATCGAGTTCCAGACGGAGACCCTCGACAACGGGCTGCGCGTCATCTACGCGCCGCTGAAGACGGCCCCCGTGGTTCACGTGCGCGTGCTGTACCACGTCGGCAGTCGCGACGAACGGCCCGACCGCCAGGGCTTTGCCCACATGTTCGAACACATGATGTTCCGCGGCAGCGCGCACGTGAAGCCCGAGGAACACATGCAGCTCGTCGGTGGCGTCGGGGGCACGTCCAACGCCTACACGAGTTTCGACCAGACCGTGTACTACCAGACGCTGCCCAGCAGCCACCTGAACACCGCGCTTTACCTGGAGGCCGACCGCATGGCGAGCTTCAAGGTGTCGGAGGAGATCTACCAGACCGAGCGCAAGGTGGTGGCCGAGGAATGGCGCATGCGGCAGAACCGCCCGTACGGCACGGTGTACGAGGACCTGCTGAAGAACGTCTTCACGACCCACAGCTACCGCTGGACGCCGATCGGCAACATGGACCACCTGCGGGCGGCGCCGGTGAACGAACTGCAGGAGTTCTTCAACACCTACTACGTGCCCAACAATGCCATCCTCGTCATCTCCGGCGACTTCGAGGTGCCGGCGGCGAAGGAGATGGTGCAGAAGTACTTCGCCTGGATCCCGCGCGGGCCCGAGGTGAAGCGCGCGATCCCCGAAGAGCCCGAGCAGGACGCCGCCCGGCGGGTGATCAGCCCGCAGCGCGTGCCATTGCCACAGGTGACGCGCGCGTTCCGCCTGCCGCCGTACACGCACCCGGACACCGATGCGATCAGCCTGCTCGCGAGCATTCTCGGCAGTGGCAGCAGCAGCCGGCTGGACCGCAAGCTGGTGAACAGCGAGCAACCCGTCGCGGTCGACAGCTACGCCAGCCCACTGACTTTGCAGGACGGGGGCATCCTCGGCATTGGCGCAACGGTGCTGCAGGGGGCCGACCCCGCCGCTGTGGAGACGGCGATCGAGGAAGTGCTCGCCGAGGTGCGCGAGAACGGCGTGACCAAAGAGGAACTGGAAAAGGCCAAGACGCAGGTGCGCGTCGCCGTCGTTCGCGGGCGCGAGACGAGCGAGGACATCGCATCGCAGCTCGGTGGTGAAGCGCTGCTGGCGGGGGACCCGTCGCGCGTGAACACGGAACTGGACCGGTTGGAGAAGATCACCGTGGCCGACGTGAACCGCGTGGCCAAGGAATATCTTAAGCCCAGCGCCAGCACGACGCTGGTCGTGCAGCCCGACCCTACCGGCGCCGCCGCCCGCACCGCCGCCACCCAGGTGGCCGCCATCGCCGAGGCGCCTGTGGTGGCCGCCACGGCGCCGGTGGCAGCACGCGTGGTCGAGTTCCCGGCCGATTATCCCACCGCGCCCCCGCTGGCCGATTTGCCGATGGGCAAGGCGTTCGAGAAGGGCACCGAGATCGACGTGAACGGCGTGCGCGTCATCGTCATGCCCGACCATCGCCTGTCGCTCGTCAACTGGGGCCTGACCATGCGGCAGGGCGGCCATTCGGTGCCGGACGACCAGCTTGGCGTCGGCGGCCTGACGGCCCAGCTGCTGCAGCGCGGCACGAAGGATCAGACGTTCGACGAGTTCGCGAAGGACCTCGAATCGCGCGGCATCTCCCTGTCGGCCGACGATTGGGGCGACGTGACGGTGATCAACGGTTCATCCACCACTGATCAATTCGAACACGGCCTGTCGCAGACGCGCGCGATGCTGACCCAGCCACGGCTGGACGCCGACGAGTTTGCCAAGCTGAAGGCGCAGACGCTTAGCGGCCTTCAGGTGGAAATGGAAAGCCCCAGCGGCGTCGCCAGTCGCGATTTGATGCAGGCGATTTACGGTCCCACCCCGCTCGGCCGCTCCGCGTCGCCCGCGACGGTGTCGGGGATCGAACTGGATGACGTGAAGCAGTATTGGCAGCAGGCGTATCGGCCGGACGACGCCATCCTGGTGTTCTCGGGCGACGTGACGGTGGAATCGGCTCGTGCGCAGGCCGAGAAGCTGCTTGAAGGTTGGGCGCCGGGCAAGCCGGTGAACGATCGTGATGTCGATTACACGCCTAAGCCGCCCGCGAGCCCGCGCATCCTTCTGGTCGATCGGCCGGAAGGTAAGCAGGCGACCGTGCGCATGGGCACGCTCGCGTACGACATTCATACGGACGACAAGTTCGCCGGCGCCGTGGCGAACCGCATTTTGTCGGGCGGCATTGATGGCCGGATGATGAAGTACGTGCGGGCGGAGAAGGGCCTGGTCTACACGGCCGTCGGCATCTTCCAGCCGAAGCGCAACGGCGGCGAGTTCATCGCCAACGCCGACACCGCCGTCGAGACGACCGCCGAGGCGATCGAAGCGATGAACACGGTGATCGAGCGCATGCGGAAGGAGAACGTGACTGACGCGGAACTGAAGGACGCCAAGACGCGCGTCGCCGGCAGCATGCTGATGCAGCTGGACACGATCAAGCAGCAGGCGCAGTTCCGTGTCGACGGGATCTTGAACGGTTACCCGATCGACTATTACGACAACTACCCCAAGCGCATCGCCGAGGTCACCGCCGACGCCGTGCGCGAGGTGATGACGAAGTACGCCGACCCGAAGGATCTGAAGATCGTCGTCGTCGCCCCCGCGGCCGCGACCGAGGGACAGTTAAAGGAACTGGGTGAGGTGGAAGTGCGCCCCATGCCCGCCCAGCGTGGCCAGCCCGCGACGCAACCGGCACCCTCGCCTGAAATGCTGAAGCCAGCGGCGTGAACAACGCGAAGTCGTGCGGTGCCTCGACCCCATCGCGGCACCGCACGCCTCGCCCTGTCTTCTTCTGTAGGACAGGCATTCCTGCCTGTCTCTCCCCCCGCTCTCCCCCGTATTCTCTCTGCCTCTCTTCAGTGGCACAGGCATTCTTGCCTGTGTCTCTTCTGTCTTCTGTCCTAGAGCAGGGCGCACCTTGCCGCAGCGTTTGGGTGCCACGGTTTGGTACTCCAAGCCGTGCTGTGGGTCACCCAGCCGACACGGCTTGGAGTACCAAACCGTGGCACCCAGACCCCAAGCCGCTACAGGAATAGTCCGCCCCACCAAAAGAGAATACCGGAGAGACGCAGGCAAGAATGCCTGTGCTACAGAAGGCCGAATACGGGGGGAGAGGCAGACGGGGGGAGAGACAGGCAGGAATGCCTGTCCTACAGAAGAGAGACCTTTACCACGTCTTGCCGGTTAGTCGTTCGTAGGCTTCGACATAGCGGGCGCGTGTACCGGCCACCACGTCGTCGGGCAGGCGTGGGGCGGGCGGCTGCTTGTCCCATGGTTGCGTTTCCAGCCAATTGCGGACGAACTGCTTGTCGTAGCTCGGCTGGTCGTGGCCGGGCTCGTACGTGTCGGCGGGCCAGAAACGGCTGCTGTCGGGGGTGAGGACCTCGTCGATGACGATCAGCGAGCCGTCGGGCAGTTGGCCGAACTCGAACTTCGTGTCGGCGATGATCACACCGCGGCTGCGGGCGTGGTCGGCGGCGCGGCCGTAGAGGCGTAAGGTGCGGTCTCGCAGTTGCGATGCCAATTCATTGCCGATCAGGCGTGCCGTCTCGTCGAACGAGACGTTGATGTCGTGGCCGCTTTCTTCCTTCGTCGCGGGGGTGAAGATCGGCGTCGGCAGCTTGTCGCACTGCTTCAAGCCGGGCGGCAGCGCTACGCCGCACACGGTTTGGGATTGCTGGTATTCCTTCCAGCCGCTGCCGGCCAGGTAGCCGCGGGCGACGCACTCGATCGGCACGACGCTGGCCTTCTTCACCCACATCGATCGGCCGCGCAACACGTCGGTGAACGGCTGCACCTGGCTGGGATAGTCGGCGACGTCGGCGGAGATCAGGTGGTGCGCGAACTCGTCCTTTACCAGGTCGAACCAGAACATACTGAGCTGCGTGAGGATCTTGCCCTTGTCCGGGATGCCGTTGGGCATGATGCAGTCGAACGCGCTGATGCGGTCGGTCGCGACGATGATCAGCGAGTCGCCGATGTCGTAGACGTCGCGTACCTTGCCGGTGCGCTTGGGGAAGGGCAGGTTCGTTTCGAGCAGCGCGTCGTGGAGCATTCCGGGCAGATTAAGGGAAGAGGGATGAACCGCCAAGGAGAGGTGGGGTCAGGAGTAACGGGTTCGAGGGTAGCAAGATCGCTTCTCGCTTGACCGCTAACCCCTTGCTCCTGTTCCCTTCTTCCCCCACACACTGGCGAGCGACCGCGGCAAAGTCTAAGATGCCAGTTGCCGAACTTCGCGGCGATGTGACGAGACCGCAGGCAGAGCGTAACCCCCTATGTCGATCAAGTTTGAGATCTATCGCGATGGCGCCCGTGTGATGGCGTTCGAACCCGTGGCCGCCACCGCGGTGGGGCCCGAGAGCGTGCCCATTCCGGGCGACGTGACGTTCAACGATGGCCTGCTGGTCGTCAGTCGGATCGACGAGGGCGCCGCCGGCGTTTCGCTATTGTGGGACGTGGGGGCGGCCGGGCAGTTTATCCTGGAGACCACCCGCCTTCAGCGGCGCGAGGCGCCGTACGTGCTGAACGTCGAGCTGGTGCGCTTCCGGTTGATGAAGATCATCCAGAAGCAGGAAGACTGGAACCTCTTCGACTTCGCCAAGGCCGAGAAGTACACGGCCAAGCTGAAGGAAGCGCAGATCCTGTTCGCGACCGCGCTCGGCAAGCTCGATGAGCCGGCCGAGGCGGCCAAGCTCGCCGACGAGGCGCTGGCGGTGGCGATCGAATTGTCGGAGCAGCTGGCGCTGTTCCACGCCGAGCTGCTCATCAACCGCCGGCGGGCCAGTGGCGCGTTCGTGAAGCACATCTTCGGCTGCCGCGCCGATGCCACCGTGCGCGGCGAGAAGTACCGCGACGCGCTCGCCACGCAGTTCGACTACGCCATCCTGCCGATGACGTGGAAGCAGATGCAGCCGCAGGAGCAGACCTTCGTCACCGAGGCGGTCGACGGGTGGATCGAGCACCTGACGCGCAAGCGCATCCCGATCATCGGCGGCCCACTGGTCTGCCTCGATGAGACCCACGTGCCCGACTGGGCCTTCATCTTCGAGAACGACTTCGACACGCTGCGCGAGATGGCGTACGAGTACGTGCACAAGGTCGCGCATCGCTACCGCAAGGCCGTGGCCATGTGGAACGTGTGTGCGGGCCTGCACAAGCGCGGCTCGTTCGGCTTAACGTTCGAGCAGACGATTGAGTTGACGCGCCTGCTGGTGTCGCAGGTGAAGACCATCATCCCCGGCGCGCGCACGCTGATCACCATCACTCACGCGTTCGGCGAGTACAACGCCAAGAGCCCCCACAGCGTGCCCCCCATGCTGTACGCGGAAATGGTCACGCAGGCGGGCATCACGTTCGAGGCGTTCGGCCTGGAACTGGAAATGGGCGTGCCGGCGGCGGGGCACTTCACGCGCGATTTGTTCCAGCTGAGTTGCCTGCTGGACAAGTTCAGCACGCTCGGTCGGCCGGTGTTCTTGACGGGCATCTGCTCGCCGGGTCGGGCGGGAACCGACCCCAGCGATACGAGCGACGGCCGGCTCGACCCCTCGCGTGGCGGGCGCTGGCGCCGGCCGTGGGACCCGAAGCTGCAGGCGGAGTGGATGGAGGCGGTCTATCACCTGGCGCTCTCCAAGCCGTACGTCGAGAGCATCGCCTGGGGCAACCTGGCCGACCTGCACCCCACGCTGCCCAGTGGCGGGCTGCTGGACGACGCGCTGCAGCCCAAGCCGTCCTTCACGAAACTGCAGGAGATGCGCGAGAAGTTCAAGCAGTACAGCAAGCGGTGATCGCCGTACCACGGGCGGCCCGCCGGTGTGTTTGCTTGAGCCAACGGGGAACACGGGCGAGACGCCCGTGGTACGCAAGGCATGCCCGAACCCGACGATCACTCGCTCCCGTTCACGCTCCGCCAACGGCGGGCGGTGCTGGGCATCTTCTCGCTGGTCTCGATCTACCTGATCTTCCTCAGCATACGCGACCGCCGATACGTGCCCGACCCCTTGCCGGCCGAGTCGTCGCTGGCCTCGCAGCTGGCTGATCGAATCGACCCGAACACCGCCGACATCGCGACGTTGTCCGCGCTGCCGGGACTAGGCGAGAAGCGGGCGGCCGTGATCATCGCGTTTCGTGAGAAGGTTCAGCAACGTGAACCGGGCACAACCGTCTTCAATTCGCCGTACGATCTGCTGAAGGTCCGCGGCATCGGCATCGCGATGCTGGCCAACCTTCAGCCCTACCTGATTTTCCCAGAACCGCCCGCGACGCAGCCGTCGCGTTAGAGGGTGTCAGTAACGCGGCGGCGTCCGCTCTTCACGTAGCATGGGCATCTTGCCCATGGCGTCGGTCCGCCGACGCGTCGGATGGTACGCCATCCGAATCAGCAATCGCGCCAGCGAAACATCGTCTGGAATCATCGAACGAGCAGATCGCTTGCGCTCTTTAGCTCGGGCCGAGAACGGCCCGACACCGCGGGGTACCGCGGCTCCACGGGCAAGATGCCCGTGCTACGTGAAGAGCGGACGCGGCCGTTTAGCATCTAACAGTCGCGCATTCGCCTCGCTAATTGTTCATGCATCCGCCACTGCACCGTCCTATAATCCCTGACCTCAGGGAGCGCCATCTATGCCCGATTTCCAAGTTGTCAGCCCGTTTCAACCCGCCGGTGATCAGCCGCAGGCGATCGACAAGCTCGTCAGTGGTATCCAGTCTGGTGAGGAGTTCCAGACGCTCATGGGCGTCACCGGGTCGGGCAAGACGTTCACGATGGCGCACACCATCCAGCGCATGAACCGCCCGACGCTCATCATCAGCCACAACAAGACGCTGGCGGCCCAGTTGTACGAGGAGATGAAGGGCCTGTTCCCGCACAACGCCGTCGGATACTTCGTCAGCTATTACGACTACTACCAGCCCGAGGCGTACATCCCCCAGCGGGACATTTACATCGAGAAGGACGCCAGCCGCAACGACGACCTCGACCGCCTGCGCCTGGCCGCCACCAGCAACCTCGTCAGCCGCAACGACGTGCTGCTGGTCGCCAGCGTGTCGTGCATCTTCGGTTTGGGTTCACCGAAGGAATACCGCAACAGCGTCGTGCCGATTCGCAAAGACGAGCCGACCGACCGCGACGACATGCTGCGCCGCCTGCTCGACCTTCAATACGCGCGCAACGACATCGACTTCAAGCGCGGCACGTTCCGCGTGCGCGGCGACGTGGTCGAACTGCACCCCAGTTATGAAGAATTCGCCTACCGCATCGAATTCTTCGGCGACGACATTCAAAACATCGACGCGATCAACCCGTTAACCGGTGAGATCCTCTCCAGTCACGAGAGCATCTTCATCTACCCGGCCGTCCACTACGTGATGCCGGAGGACCGTTTGGAAGGCGCCGTCGCAAACATCAAGGCTGAACTCGACCAGCAGGTGATGCACCTGCGCGGCGAAGGCAAGCTGCTCGAAGCGCAACGCCTGCTGGCCCGCACGAAGTACGATTTGGAACTGATTCAGGAGGTCGGCTTCTGCAGCGGCATCGAAAACTACAGCCGACACTTGGACGGCCGAAAGCCCGGCGAGAAGCCGTACACGCTGATCGACTACTTCCCGAAAGATTTCCTCTGCATTATTGATGAATCGCACGTCACGCTGCCGCAGATCAAGGCGATGTACAACGGGGACCGTCAACGCAAGGAAGTGCTGGTGGGCCATGGCTTCCGCCTGCCCAGCGCGATGGACAATCGCCCGCTGAAATATGAAGAATTTGAACAGATGATCAACCAGGTCGTCTTCGTCAGCGCCACGCCCGGCAAGCTGGAGATGGAGTACACGCAAGGCGAAGTGGTCGAGCAAGTCATTCGTCCGACCGGCCTCATCGATCCCGAGATCGAGGTTCATCCCGCCCAGGGTCAGGTGCCGCATTTGCTCACGCAGATCAAGGAACGCGTGGCCGCCGGTGGCCGTGTTCTGGTGACGGCGCTGACAAAGCGACTTGCGGAAGATCTGTCAGCCTACATTCAGGAGGCCGGCATTCGCGGGCGCTACCTGCATAGCGAGATTCAGACGCTGGAGCGCGTCGAGATCCTTAGCGATCTGCGCAAGGGCGACTTCGACGTGCTGATCGGCATCAACCTGTTGCGCGAAGGGTTGGACTTGCCGGAAGTTTCGATGGTGGCAATCCTGGATGCCGACAAGGCCGGCTTCCTGCGCAGTGAAACGTCGCTCATTCAGACGATCGGCCGTGCCGCGCGTAACAGCGGCAGCAAGGTCTTCCTGTACGCCGACACGATCACGCCCGCCATGCAGATGGCGATGGACGAGACGGCTCGCCGGCGCGAGATTCAGCGGAAGTACAACGCCGAGAATGGCATCACGCCGACGACGGTAAAGCGCGCGATCCGCACGAGCATGGAGGCGGAAATCAAAGCCCGGCGAACGACGCAGGAGGCGATCAAGGCCAACGAGCAGCAGTTCGACCAGACCGAGATCATCCGCCTGCTTGAAGAGGAAATGCTGGAGGCCGCCCGCAACCTGGAGTTCGAACGGGCCACCCAACTGCGCGACAAGCTCAACGAGATGAAGGGTGCCCCGGCCATCAAGAGCGGCAAGGACCTGATCTTCGGCGACGACGAAGCCGATGCCCCCGAACGAAAGATCTGGCAACCCAAGAGCAAGGGCCGCGGCGGCAAACGCAAGACTGCCAAGTGACGCCGCGGCGCTGCCGTGGACGCACGTTGGCGGTTAGAATGAGCGGATCATGCATGCATTCCCAAGCTCTGACCTGCTGAAGCCCCTGATCGCGCTCGCCAAGGCCGAAGACCTCGGCCAGCAGAACGACGACGTCACCAGCCGGCTCACCATCCCAGCGGATGCGGTCGGCGTGGCGACGCTATTGCAGAAGGAGGTCGGCGTCGCCTGTGGGTTGCCGATCGTCGAGATGGTTTGCGCCGCATACGACGAGCGCCTGCGCGTCGAGCAGATTCCGGGATTTCACTTCGAGATCATCGAGGGGCACTACAGCGACCAACGCCGTTTTCCGCTGGTGCGCATAAGGGGGCCCGTGCGGTCGCTGCTGTCGGCCGAGCGCGTGGTGCTGAACTTTCTGCAGCACCTGTCGGGGGTGGCCACGCATACGCAGCGGTTCGTGCGGCGCGTCGCGGGGACGAGCGCGAAGATCCTCGACACGCGCAAGACGCTGCCCGGCTACCGCGCGCTCGAAAAGTACGCCGTCGTGTGCGGCGGGGGACACAACCACCGCATCGGCCTCTATGATGGCCTGCTGATCAAGGACAACCACCTCGCCGAGTACCCGCTGCGTGAGCTGGCGGCCAGGCTATCGAAGATTGCCGCTCAGAGCCGCAGCGAAGATGCATCGCGCCTGGTGGAGGTGGAGGTCGACACGCTCGAACAGATGCGCGAAGTGCTGAAGGTCGACGGCGTGCAGGTCATCCTGCTCGACAACATGGACTGCCCCCAGATGGAACAGGCCGTCTCCCTTCGCGATGCCGCGGGCAAACGCGGCACGATCGAACTGGAAGCGAGCGGCGGGGTGACGCTGGAGACGGTTCGGTCGATCGCGCTGACGGGGGTGGAACGCATTAGCGTTGGCGCGATCACCCATTCGGCGCCGGCGCTGGATATTGGGATGGACATCGAGGTGTAAGGACATGCCGCTCCCGTCCCTCTCCCGGTACTCCGGGAGAGGCTAGGTGAGGGTGAATTCAAACTGCTGACGGTTCTCGTTATTCGAAATCACCCTCACCCTAACCCTCTCCCGGAGTACCGGGAGAGGGGACCGGATGGTTTTGGACTTACCTGCCAACACTTTAGGTGTCCGTCCGATAACTCCGCCTCCCAAAATTCCTCTTGCCCCGTTTGCCTCATCCGAATCCAAATCGTAAATCTCCCTTGTCGCCCGCCTGTGTGGGCTGGGTGACAAGAGAGGATCCCCGAAAAGGGCTAAGCCGCTGCGAGGCGGCGCCGGGTCTGTGATGACCTGGCTCGTGGATGGAAACATCCGCGATGCGCAAAGCGCCCGGTCTGGTGGGTCGCCAGGGCCATAAGCCTTGGCGACGAAATCAGATCGAGGGCGTTGCCGAAAGGATCGCTGACGTAAGTTCACGTCACGAACTTTCCTTCCCGGACGATTCTCCTCTTATCGATCCCGTTCGTCGCGCCACGGCCCGCAGTTATAGGGCGGTGGCGGTGCGGCATCGCGGTTTGGCGATTAAGTCGGCGCCAAACGGGTCCGATGACGAACGTGAACGACGCGGTGCGCACGCCACTTCCTGGCGAGCGACCCGCGGCCTTGACCAGTGGCCGATGGACTCGATCGCGTTCGCCGCACAAACGGTTTGACGATCGATCGGTTCAACGGGCCACGGGCATCGCGATCGCGGCAGGGCAGGGCTTCACCCGTCCCGCCCCGCAACGGTCGCGATGTCTGACGCCGACGCGAAAGGAGTGGATCGCGACGCATCAACTGACGCACGTCGGTCGGAAGGCATGCCAGCCGTAAGAGGCCGCCTTCCAGATGCGCTCAGGCCGAATCGGTTCCTTCCGAGCGGCGACGAACCGCACGCAACGGGTGACGGGTTAGCACGATAGCCGCGGCCAATGTGGCCGAGGCATCACAGATTGCAGAGAGACAACGTTTCTTAAGAGGAGAAACACAATGACCGCGATTCGCAAACAAGTTCGCCGTGGGTTTACGCTCGTCGAAATTCTGATCGTCGTGATCATCCTTGGCATCTTGGCCGCCATCGTGATCCCGCAGTTCACGAACGCGTCGCAGGACGCCCGCAAGAGCAACATGGCCAGCCAGCTACAGACGCTGCGCAGCCAGATCGAGCTCTTCAAGCTCCAGCACCGCGACAGCCCGCCGCCATTGGCGAGCTCGGATGAGTTCTGGAGCTTCATGACGCAGTACAGCACCGACGACATCACCGACGCGCCCGACAACGTCGCCGGCACGGCTGCGGCGCCGAAGTTCGGCCCCTACATGCAGCAGCCCGCGGTTAACCCGCTGACCAATTCGTCGACCGTTGCCAATCAGTCCGCTGCCACGGCAACCGATGGTTGGGCCTATAACCCCGCCACGGGCGAACTCCATGGCGTCGCGAAGAACGATGAGGGCGTCGCCTTCATCACCGACGACGGCAACACTGTTGCAGCGCCCGCCTGGGCTGAGTAATCGGGTTGATTCGCAAAATACCTGCCGGTGGGAGAATACCCCACCGGCGGGCTTCGCCAGACACGAATGATGGGCAGGGTATTGGCCGTCGCGCAAGCGCGTTCCACAGAGCGTCGACCTATCTGAAGAGGGCACCGCCATGACACCCGCGCACCGATCGTTCGCTCGTATTCGCAGGTCCCGCGCCTTCACGCTCGTCGAGATCCTGATCGTCGTGATCATCCTGGGCATCCTAGCGGCCATCGTAGTGCCGCAGTTCACGAACGCCGCGACCGATGCCCGCAAGGTGACGATGGCCAACCAGCTGAAGGACCTCCGCACGATCATCGAACTGTACCGCCTGCAGCACGATGACCAGCTGCCCGACCTGCTCGAGCCGGACGGCTGGCAACTGCTGACCACCAAGACGACCAAGGCCGGCGAGACCGACCCCGCCGGTGAGTATGGCCCGTACATGCAGACCGAGATCGTCAATCCACTGACGCAGAGCAGCGTCGTCGTCGAGATCGGCAGCTCGCCGGCGCAGAAGCCAGGTTGGTACTTCAACCCGCTGACCGGCGCGGTACACGGCGCCAACGCCGACGGCACTCAGTCCGACGACGGCGTATAACGACTCGCCGATCGAACCACGTGGGCAGTGGGCCACCGCCCGCTGCCCACTTTCTTTGTTATTGGACATTTCACGCCTTCAGGTCCACCCATCTTTGCCCGATGAGAACACTGGCGCTGGCAGACCTTGCCACTTAACGGGTCTGTCCACCGCACGCGCGCCGGCCAGGCGCCGGAAGGGTATCGAGCCGTACGCACGTGTCGCGAGAGGTTTGAAGATGAATCGCCATTCCCTGCGCCCGGCCTTCACGCTCATCGAGATCCTCGTGGTCATCGTTATCCTGGGAATCACGGCCGGTCTGATCATCCCGCAACTGTCCAACGCCAACGACGTCACCGCCGCCGCGGCGGGGCGGGTGGTGCTCGCGGACCTGACCTACGCCCAGAACGCCGCCATCACCACGCAACGCACGCACTACATTGCCTTCGCGAAGGGCACCGATGCCGACACGTACGTTTTGGTGGACCGGGTCTCGCCATCGCAGCGCGTGTTGATGCATCCGGTGACGCAGATGCCGTTCAAGCAGACCTTCGGCAAGGGTGGCAACGGTTCCCTGAACCGCGTTCGCCTTGGCACGCTGACGCTCGGCGCCGATACCGCCACGAGCACGATCGCGTTCGACGCGCTCGGCTCGCCGTACGCCTACACGACGGCCGCCGGTCTGGTGCCGCTGACTGCATCCGGCATGGTCGACTTGGTCTGTAACGAGTTCACGCTGCGCGTAAGCGTCGCGCCCTTCACCGGCGAGATGAGCGTCGCGCCGGTATCGCCTTAAGCAATGCGCGGTGGCGCGCGTCGTGTGCCACCGCGAACCGAATTATGTTTCGTCTGACTCGCGCACAAGTTCAACCGGTCGGCGTCGACCTCGGCACGGACAGCATCAAGATGCTGCAGCTGGAGATCGTCGACGGCAGCCTCTCGGTCGTCGCCGCCGCACGCGCGCCGATGCCGGACGAGGTGCGCGCCGCGCCGCTCGAGGATCGCATGTCCGTGGCAGCGGGGCTCGTAAAGGGCCTGTTGCGCCAGAACCCGTTCGTCGGGCGCAACGTCGTGCTTGCGCTGCCGCGCGAGATGGTCCACGTGAAGAATCTCCGCATGGCCCCGTTGCCCGACACTGAACTGCCCGCGGCCATCCGCGCCGAAGCGACGAACCTGTTTCCCATCGACATCGACATCGACTCAGCCCAGGTGCGCCACCTGCTGGCTGGTGAAGTGCGGCAGGGGGGCGAGGCCCGGCAGGAAGTGATCGTGCTGGCCGCCCGCAACGACGACGTCGACGGCTTCGTCGAGCGCTTCCACAGCAGTGGCGCGGTCATCCAGTCGCTGGATGTCGAGCCATGCGCCGCTTACCGCAGCGTCGAGCGATTCATCCGCCGGCAGGACGACGAGCAGGACGTGAACGTGCTGATCGATATCGGCGCTCGGCAGACGCTCGTCGTCATCGGTCGCGGCCGGTCGGTGAGCTTCGTGAAGTCGATCGACATCGGTGGCGATCACCTGAACGACGTGGTCGCCAAGAAGCTTGGCCTGGACCCCGCTGAATCGCGCACGCTGCGCCGCCGGCTCGGTGATACGGGTGGCGCGACCGGCGCGCAGGACCCGGTGCGCCAGGCCGTGCACGACGTGGAGCGCAGCGTGATCGAGGACCTGATCCGCGAGGTCGGTCTCTGCCTTCGGTACTACTCCGTCACGTTCCGTGGTTCGCGGCCGACGCGCGTGCGCCTCACCGGTGGCGAGGCCGCCGACCCGAGCGTGCAGGCACTGATGAACGCCGCGTTGCCGATGCCCGTGGAGGCGGCAAGGCCACTGCACAGCGTGAACATCAGCCGGATGAAGGCCAGCGACCGCCGTGGTTCGCTGGCGGAATGGTCGGTGGCGCTCGGGCTGTCGCTGAAGGCGACGACGCGGCACTTCGGCCCACGCGATGGCAAGCCGCGCACCGTGCCCGCGCCGATGGCGGCACTCTCGCCGTCGGCCGCGCCTGCCAATGCCGCGTCGCAGGCTGCGTTGGCCACGGTGGAACAAGCCATGGCGGCCGCGCCCACCATCACCGCGACACCGCTGACGCGCGGGGTGACCCATGCGTGAACTGGACTTCCTGCCCGCGTGGTACCCGCGCCTGCGCCGCAAGCGCATGCTGGCCGTCGCCCAAGCGTGGGCCGCCACCGCGCTGCTGGTCGCCGCTGCGTCGTGGGTGTTTGCCGAACACCGGCTGGCCCGGGCCAGCGAGGCACGGCTGGTCGAGCTGGCCGCTGCGCTGGATCGTACGCAGGTCGACCTGCACAAGCTCGACGACCTGCTCGCACTCGAGGGCCGCTGGCGCCACCGTGACCGCGTGATGATCAAGCTCGGCCTGCACGTCGAGGCGACCCGGTTGATCGAGAAGCTGAACGAGGTCATGCCGCCCGAGATGGCCGTCCTCGCGCTCGAACTGGAGACCGCTGACGCCAAGGCGGACGCCGCTCGGGCGATAGATTCGAACGATGACGCTGTGGCCTCGCTCGATATGCCACCCGATCGGCAGTTGAACGTGCGCCTGCACGGCGTGGCACCGACGGACGTCGATCTCGCGAGTTTCATGATGCGACTCAGCGGCGTTCGGTTCTTCGAGAACGTCAACATGTCCTACGCCAAGGACCGCAGCGAGGGCGGCCATCTTATGCGGGAATACCAGATCACCTTCTCGCTCAACCTGAAGGCACCGGCGGTGAACAAGTGATGGAGACCCCGACCCCTACGCTCGCGCCTCGGCCGCTCCGCTCGCAAGTGAAGCGTTACCGCCGCACGCATTGGGTGATCGGCGGCACGTTCGTGATGCTGTTCGCGGGCCTGTACCTGTTTGGCCATCGTCCCGCGGCGGCCCGAGCCGCGGCATTGGCAAGCGAGGTCGCACAGCGCCAAGCTGAGCTGGCCGCGGCCGAAACGCGAGCGCGCGACCTGGCGGTGGTCGAGACGGAAGTGGAACGGCTCAGCGCTCGCCTTGAACGCTTCGACAAACGCCTGCCGAGCCAGCGCAACTTCGTACGCGAGCTGAACGCGTTCACGAACGACATCACACAGCTGGCCCAGCAGAGCGCTATCAAGAAGATCAACTGGGTGCCCGGCGTCATCCGTCGCAGCGAGCTGTTCTCGGAACAGCCGATCATGCTCAGCTTCGAAGGCGACTTCCTCAGCGTCTTCACGTTCCTGCAACAGGTCGAGTCGATGCCGCGCCTCGCACGGGTGCGCAAGCTGGCGCTGACCTCGAAGGACTCGAAGGTGGGGCAGGTCGAGGTGCAGGCGTCGATCAACCTCTACTTCGCGGACACGCCATGACCGAAACCCCAACGCCCAAACCCCAGGCCGGGCCGTCCAAGGCCACCGTTACCGCGACCCATGTCCTGTCGCGATGGACGCGAAGTACAAGAGATTTCACGCGCGCCCATCCCCGTACGATGTCCGTCGGCGGTGCCGTCGCGGTTGCGTTAGTGGTTGGAATGGGCCGCTTCGCGTTCACCGGTTCGGCCGCGCCCGCGGCCGCCACCGCGTCATTGTCGCGGCCGATGACGGTGCTCGAACCGCAGGCCACCCGCATGTTGGCCCGCCGGCCGTTATCGGACCAGGCATCACCGGCGGTGCAGGAGTGGGTGCGCACGCCCATTGCCCCCGTCGGCCGCAATTTGTTTGCGATCAAGCTCGATTATTTCCCCCAGGACGGCACAAAAGTCGATCAGACGCTGCGCGCGCCACAGGGGAACGGATTTTGGGACAAGTTAGCAAAGTCGATGGCCTCGCGTGCCGATCAACGGAGGGAGAGGCAGATTCTGGTCGAGAACCTGCAACTCCAGGCGATGCAACTTCGGTTGCAAAGCACCGTGATGGGGCCCTCGCCAGGGGCGCTCGTCAACGGCAGTCTGGTTCGGGAGGGAGACGTCGTCGCGTCGTTCCGCGTCCTCAAGATTGAGGCGCGGCGCATCGTGGTCGAGCGAGAGGGCATCAAGCTCGAGATACCGATGCAGTAGCGACGGTGCCCGAGTACGCGATTGCGGAGCGCGAATCTCGTATTGCGGAACGAACGTGCGACGTCCATGCACGCTCGTCTTCCCAATCCGACATCCGCGGTCTGCACTTTCGCAAAGCAAAAGAAGGATTTCTCCCATGGCAAGCATCTCACGCACTTCGGCGGTTATTTTTTTGGCCGCAGCGTCCGTTTATCCGGGTCACGTAAACACGGCAAACGGGCAAACCCAGGCATCTGTGGCAAAGCAGGGTGACACCGGTGTCCGCCTGCTGGAAGACGTGTCCGACCCGTTCGGCGCTGATCCTGCGACAACGGCACCCGCCTCTCAGCCCGCCACCAGCGCATCCGACGAGATGAAGGTCGGGTTGACCGGCACCTCCATCAATTTCCAGGACACGAATCTCGTTCAGGCACTGAACATGCTTGCGGTGCAGAACGGCCGCAACCTGGTGGCCAGCCGCGAGGTGAAGGGCACGGTCACGCTGAGCTTGGCCGACGTGACGCTCGACGAGGCGCTCGCCGCCATCTGCAAGCAGAACGATCTGGTGAAGGTCGAGGACGGCCCGGTCATCTACGTCTACACGCGCAAGGAATACCAGGACGTGCAGAAGGCCAACCGCCGCACGGCCACGCAGGTGTTCACCATGCACTACGTGCCGCTGACCGATGCGGAAAAGATGGTGAAGAACCTGCTGTCGCCCGAGGGCAAGACGGTGATCACCGCTGCCGCAAAGGGTGGCGTGGGCTTCGACGGCGCGTCGGCCGGTGGCGATGATAGCGCCGGCGCCAGCCTCCTGGTCGTCACCGACTACGAAGAAAACCTCGCGAACGTCGCGCGGCTCGTGCAGGAGATCGACGTGCGCCCGCAACAGGTTCTGGTCGAGGCCACGATCCTGCGCGCCAGCCTCACCGAAGACAATGCGCTTGGCGTCGACTTCACGGTGCTGGGCGGCGTCGACTTCTCGACGATCAACACCACCAACGGACAGTTCAACGGTGCTGGCGTCGCAGACGGCGCGCCACTCTCCAACCGCAACAGCAGCGTTGGCACCGGCAACAACTTCACGAACAGCATCAACAACGGCGTGAAGGTCGGCTTCGTCAGCAGCAACGTCGCGGTCTTCCTCTCAGCTTTAGAAGAGACGACCGACACCGCCGTGTTGGCCAACCCCAAGGTGCTTGTCCTGAATAAGCAGAAGGGCGAAGTGAAGGTCATCCGAAAGGATCCGTATCGCGGCAAGATCGTCACGAGCGAGGACGGCATCACGCAGGAAGTGGAAACGCAGGAAACGGGTACCAAGCTCGTCTTCCGGCCGTACATCGGCAACGACGGATACATCCGCCTGGAAGTTCACCCCGAGGACAGCACCGCCCTGGCCGCCCGCGCCGCCGACCTGCCGCCGAGCAGCCTGAGCACCGAGGCCACGACCAACGTGCTCGTGAAGGACGGCCGTACGATCGTCATCGGTGGTCTGTTCCGCGAGAGCACCAGCACCACGCGGTCGCAGATCCCGGTACTGGGCAACATCCCGGTGCTTGGCAACCTGTTCCGCAAGAAGGCCGACAACACGGTGCGCGAGGAAATCATCATCCTGCTGACGCCGCACATCGTGAAGGATGACGAGGCGTACGCTAAGCAGAGCAAGCAGGAAGCGGAAGACGCCGAGCGCATCCGCGTGGGCGTTCGCAAGGGCATGATGCCCTGGGGCCGCGAGCGGTTGGCCGAGAGCGCGTACGACAACGCGCAGAAGGAACTAGCCAAGCCGAACCCCAGCAAGCGCAAGGCGCTGTGGCACCTGAACTGCGCCACCAACCTGAATCCGAAGTTTCTGGAAGCGATCGAGCTGAAGGAACGCGTGAGCGGCAAGGTCGTGACGACCGTCGACAACAGCAGCATTCGCACGTTCGTCCGCGAGGCGATCCTTGCCGACAGCATGGTCGCCACCGCTAACGGCATGCCCACGACCAGCCCAGTCGCCAAGGCGCCGCTCAGGATCATATCGAGCAACCGTGGTGAAGCGGTCGCAGCGGCGGAAGTGCCGGCGACGCAACCGGTGGCTGAGGCCGCCGGGGTTGATGCGACCGACGTGCTCGCCAGTGAACCGATGACCGAACCGTCGCCTGTCGCCGCCGACCCGCTGCCCGAGAGCGCGTTCGAGACGGCCACGTTGCCGACCGTCCCGTCGTCCACCGAAACCGAATCGTTGCCCACCGCCACCGTGACGGTGCTGGAAATGGCCGACGATCAAGCCACCACCGAGGTGGAGCCGGTGACGGAGGTGACGGTGAACAACCCCGTCGTCACCACGCGGCCCGCGGTCGTTCCGTCGTCGTCGGACGCGCCGTTGTTCCACATCACGGAACTGCCGTCGAACGAGTAGTTCCCGGTTCTTAACCGGATGAGACACGGGAGCAACACCATGAGCCACAGAATGCGCAACACGCTGATCACCCTCACCCTCGCCGCCACCCTGGCGGCCGCCGGGTGCGGTAACAACAAGTCGAGCAAGAGCGCCGCCAAGGAACAGTGGAACGCCGCCCGCGCCAACGTGCTGGCCTCGCTCGCGCGGGACCAGTACAACGCCGGCAACTTCGACAACTGTGCCAGGACGTTGAAGGACGCGATGGCAATGCAGCCGAAAAGCGCATCGCTTCGCATACTGTCATCCCGGCTGGCGATCGAGCGCGGCCAGCTTGAACTGGCCGACGCCGAGCTGAAGCTGGCGCGGGAGTTCGAGCCCCGGAACCCCGAGGCCGACTACCTCAGTGGCGTGGTCCAGCAACGCTGGGCCAACCCCGAGGGAGCGTTGGTGTTCTACGACGCGGCGCTGGCGAAGAATTCCGGCGAGATCTCGTACTTGCTCGCCAAGGCGGAAACGCTGGTGGCCCTGGGCCGCGAGGACGAGGCGCTGACGGCGCTGAAGGACCGCGTGGTCTTCTACGAACACAGCGCCGCGATACGCGACGCGATCGGCCAACTGCTGATGCAGCGAGGCGAAACCGCCGCTGCCATCGACATGTTGCGCCAGGCGTCGATCCTCGCGACCGATGATAAGGTCATCCGCGAGCACCTGGCGCTGGCTCTGTTCCAGGGCAACCGCCCGCGCGAGGCGGGCGACATGCTCGCCAAGCTCGTGAAGGACGACCCCTACGCCACCCGCGGCGACCTCTGGACCGCGCTGGGCGAGTGCCGCCTGCAGGAAGGCGACCTCCGCGCCGCCCGCGAGTCGTTCGAGACCGCCGCCCGGTTGCAACCGGCATCGGCCGGGGTCTTCCTCTGCATCGGCAAGGTCGCGCTAAAGACCGCCGACTACAAGCGTGCCGAGCTGGCGTTGCGCAAAAGCATCTCGCTGGACGGATCGTCCGCCGAGGCAAACTTGCTGCTGGGTTACCTTCGCTTGAAGCAGGACCGGTTCGAGGAAGCGCTGCACGCCTTCCAGCGGGCGACCCTGCTCGACGGTGGCGACAGCGTCAGCCAGTGCATGGTTGGCTTTGCCATGATGAAGCTCGGCCGGCACGACGAAGCCGTGCAATACTATGGGAAGGTGCTGCAACAGCATCCCAATGACCCGCTTGCAGCGCGCCTGATGGCGACCATCGACATCGGCGAGTAAGTCCAAGATCGATCCACGGTGTGTCACGGGCGGCCGGTCCGCCCGTGTCGCCGTTGGTAGACGGCAGCGCGACGCGCATCGCCCACATACGCCGCAGATCCCGTCAGTTTTGCGCTTAACCGCACATCCGCGCGCACCGACATAGATAGAAGTAGAGGCACGACGCGTCGCGTGACCCGTGAAGGGCCGCGCCCGAGTTGGGCCTGCCAAGCAACGTTTACAGGACCGACGTCCATGCGATTGAACGGCGCTGCACTGCGACAGCTGCGAAACCTCCAGTACCTGGCGATCGGTCTGCTGATCGCCGGGCTCGGATGCTTCGTGCCCGCCGCCGGCATCGTCCGCACGGGTAGCGCGTCCACCGGTTGGCTGTGGTGGGGGGCTTGGCTGCTGGCGGCATCGGGTGGGGTGGGTGTGGCGGCGGCATGGTCAACGCGCTGCGACATCCGCCGAATGGCCCGCTCGCTGCGCGCCGAGGCCGGCAGTGAATGGCTGGAACCGATCGATCCTGGCAGCACGTCGCTGTTCAAGCTTGCAGAAGCGATCAACGAGGTGATCTCGATCGCCCAGCGCACGGTTGCCGACGCGCAGGTGCAGGTGAAGAGCTACGCGATCCAGTTGAAGGTCGCGACCGCAGAACGGCAGCATGCCGAGGCGATCATCAAGAGCATCTCCGATGCCGTGCTGGTCACCAGCCGGTTCGACGAACTCGTGCTCGCCAACGACTCGGCCGCCAAGGCGTTCGACTTCGACCTGAAGACCGCGCACCGCACGCCGGTCGACCGCCTGCTGCACGACCCGCGGCTGGTGGAGATGATCCGCGATATGCGGCAGAGCCGCAGCGTCAACGGACGGCGGGTGATCGAGCACGACATGGACATGCCCGGTGGCGAACGAACCTATATGGTCACGCTCTCCGGCGTCGCCGACAGCGCCGGTGAGCCCGGTGGCGTGGTGGCGGTGCTGCACGACATGACGCGCGAAAAGGAGGTCGCGCAGATGAAGAACGACTTCGTCTCCAACGTCTCCCACGAACTGCGCACGCCGCTCGCGAGCATCAAGGCGTACGTCGAGATGCTGATCGACGGCGAGGCCGACGACGAGCACACCAAGGCCGAGTTCTACGAGATCATCCACGGCGAATCGAACCGCCTGGGCCGGTTGATCGACAACATTCTGAACATCAGCCGGATCGAAAGCGGCCTGGTGAAGATCAACAAGCAGCCGCAGAGCCTGTCGGTGATCGCCAAGGAAGCGGTCGACGTGATCGGCCCGCAGGCGAAGCTGAAGCGCATCTCGATCGTCGAGCAGCTCTGCCCGGTCTTTTATCAAACGCCTGCCGACAAGGACATGCTGTACCAGGCCGTGCTGAACATCCTCAGCAACAGCGTGAAGTACACGCCCGACGGTGGGCAGATCACCGTGCAGACCACGGTCGACGAGGCCGGCAAAAAGCTCTTCCTTCGAATAATCGATACGGGCGTCGGCATTCCACCAAAGGACCTGCCCCACGTGTTCGATAAGTTCTACAGGGTCGAGGCGAACAACAAGATGGCCAAGGGCACCGGCCTGGGCCTGTCGCTCGTGAAGCACATCGTGGAGACGGTGCACGGCGGCGAAGCGATCGTGACCAGCGAAGTGGGTAAGGGCACGACGTTCACGTTCGAACTCGATCTGCATGAGTAGTGGGTGGTCCGTCGTCAGTGGTCCGCTGTCCGTTGTCGAAGACTGCGAAACTGCAGGTTGTCACGACTGAACATGGACCACGGACAACTGACCAAGAGTAGTACACAGGAGAGAAGAAAATGGACGCGAAGAAGATTCTGGTGGCCGATGACGAGTCACACATCCTGCACGTGGTGTCGCTGAAGCTGCGCAATGCCGGGTACAAGGTGGTTACGGCCCGCGACGGGCAGGAAGCGTACGACCTGGCGGGGCAGGAGCGCCCCGACCTGATCATCACCGACTATCACATGCCGCAACTGTCAGGCATCGAGATGTGCCGCAAGCTGAAGCAGGACCCCGCGACGGCGAGCATTCCCGCGATCATGCTGACGGCGCGCGGGTATCACCTGGAGCCACACGACACGCGCGACAGCGGCATCCTGCGGATGCTGAGCAAGCCGTTCAGCCCGCGCCAGTTGCTGCAGACCGTGAACGAAGTGCTGGAGCACACCACCGCGATGCGCGGTGCCGCGTAGTTTGTTTAGCCCGCGAAAGGGGCCCGCGATGTCACAGGTGCAAGTCGTTCCGACCCATGCCACTGCGTCCAACGCCGCTCAACCGGGCGGCGCGCCGCAGGTCCCGCACGCCGTGCTGGAGAACCTCGCGGCCCGCTTCCGACCCGCGGGCTTGTTCCTGCTGATGCTGCGCCCCGACGGCTCCGTCGCCTACCACGATGGCTCGGCCGGCACGTTCTTCACGCGTTACGTGCTGCCGATGCTGCAGTACCCCGAACGCGCCGATACCGGTCTGCGCGGTCAGGCACAGCAACTGAACGCCAGCAGCACCGTGGGGATCTGGGACGCGTTGCCCGGCGTGCTGCTGGCGGCGTTCCCGTACGTCGAGAAGCGCCAGCTCGGTGGCATCCTGGTCCTGGGTGCGAAGAACGCGTCGTTCCGACTGAACGAAGACGTGATCCGCGTCTGCGGCCGGTTGGGAGTGGACGGCGTGTGGCTCAGCCAGCAGGCCGACCAGCTGCCCGCTTACGCCGACGAGGCCATCCAGCGACAGGCGCGAATGCTGCTGGCGATGGTGCGCGACCAGGTTCGTTTGACTGGTATGGAGACGGAGATCGAGTCGCTCTCCGGCCAACTCGCCGACACGTACGAGGAACTGTCGCTGATCTACCAGATCAGCGGTGGCATGCGCGTGAACCGCCGGGCGGGTGACTTCTTCAAGCAGGCCTGTCTTGACGTGCTGGACGTGATGAACATCCGCGGCATGGGCGTCTCGCTGCGCGGCGCCGAATCGATGAAGCACGACCCCGTGATCTACGGCCAGGTCGCGCTGCCGCCGGGGCAGATCTTCCGCTTATCCGACAACCTGATGGCGATCATGCAGGAGCGCAAGGCGCCGCTGCTGATCAACGAGCTTGCCAAGGACCCGATGCTCGGCTGGATGAGCGAGCACGCGCGCAGCCTACTCGTGGTGCCGTTGCAGCGCCAGGACAAGGTGCTGGGCTGCCTCTTCGCGATCGACAAACACGACGGTGAGTTCAACAGCGTCGATAGCAAGCTGCTGGCCAGCATCAGCAACGAGTCAGCGATCTACCTCGAGAACGCGATCCTGTTCGAGGACGTGCACCGGCTGATGATGGGCATCATCCGCAGCCTCACCAGTGCGATCGACGCGAAGGACGCTTATACCTGCGGTCACAGCGAACGTGTTGCGCTCATCAGCCGCACGCTGGCCAAGGAAGCGGGCCTGCCCGAGGCGGACGTCGATCGCATCTACATGGGTGGCCTGCTGCACGACGTGGGCAAGATCGGCGTGCCCGAAGTGGTGCTGCAGAAGGCGGGGCGGCTAACGCCCGAAGAGTTTGAGCAGATGAAGAAGCACCCGCAGATCGGCGCCCACATCCTGGCCGACCTGAAGCAGGTCGCCGACATCGTGCCGGGCGTGCTGCACCACCACGAGCGGTTCGACGGCAAGGGCTACCCGTACGGGCTATCGGGCGAGCAGATCCCAATCATGGGCCGCATCATCTGCCTGGCCGACTGCTTCGACGCGATGACGAGCAACCGCACGTACCGCAAGGCGCTACCGTTGGAAGTCGCGCTCGCCGAGATCCGCCGGTGCGGCGGTACGCAGTTCGATCCACGGTTGACCGAGTTCTTCCTGAACATCGGCATCGATCGGCTGCGGTGCATTCTGCGCGATCATCAATCGACCGCTGAAAGCGCTAAAGCCGCGTAGCGGATGGCCGATAACGATTGAGTGACGCATCGTCCGGTCCCCTCTTCCGGTACTCCGGGAGAGGGGACCGGAAGCTCCGACCCACACGTGACCCCTATGCCCGTGAAATGTGACGAGTACGGCCAGGTCTGCGTGCTGACGATCGACGGCGACTTCGTCGGTGACGACGTCGCGACGCTGCGCAACGCGGTCGACAAGGAGATCGACCGCCACCAGATCGTCGACTTCGTCGTCGATCTGGAGAAGTGCAACTTCATCGACTCCGACGGCCTCGAAGCGCTCGTCTGGGTGCGCCAGCGCACCGACGACCTCTTCGGCCAAGTAAAGCTCGCCAACCTCGACGCCAATATTCGAACCATTCTAGAGATGACGCGCCTCACCCAACGCTTCGAGTGCCACGAGGAACTGGCCGGGGCGCTAAAGACGATGAGATAGTGGAATTGTCGAGTGCCGAATGGAAGCCAGCCGGTCCCGCTGGTCGACTTCATTCGGCAATCGGCATTCGGCAATGCAAACATGATCGCCTCGCTCGAACGAAAACCTCTGGGGCAAGTGCTGCTGGGCAAAGGATTGATCCAGCAGGAGCAGTTGGACCGCGCGCTGGATGAGCAGCGGCGGTCGAACCACCAGAAGCTGCTGGGCGAAATCCTCGTCGAGATGCGCTACTGCACCGAGGATCAGATCATCGAAGCGCTCGCCCAAGCCTACGGCGTGCCGTACGCGCGCATCAGCCCGCGCATCGCCGATCCGAAGGTCATCGCGACGCTGCCGAAGG
The DNA here is from genome assembly GCA_035998445.1 of Tepidisphaeraceae bacterium. Classification (NCBI taxonomy): domain Bacteria; kingdom Pseudomonadati; phylum Planctomycetota; class Phycisphaerae; order Tepidisphaerales; family Tepidisphaeraceae; species Tepidisphaeraceae bacterium. Next base: position 42,914 of record DASYHQ010000033.1, read on the forward strand.
AATTCCTCGAAAAGCATGGCGTCCTCCCGATCTTCCTGGTCGAAGGCACGCTAACCGTGGCGGTCCCCGAGCCGGCAAACGTGTTCCTGATCGAGGAGATCGAGCGCCTCAGCGGGAAGAACGTGCAGGTGGTGGCGGCGACGGTGCGCGACATTCGCGCCACGCTGCAGGCCTACCTGCCGAACGACAAGGTCTTCGTCATCGACGACGTGATCGACGAGGTGCAGCCTGGCGAGTTCACGCTCGTGCAGCAGAAGGCCGTGCAGGACGTGGCCAACCTCGAGGCCGCCGCCGGCGATTCACCGGTGGTGAAGCTCGTCAACTACTGCATCTACAACGCCGTGAAGGAAGGCGCCAGCGACGTCCACATTGAACCGGGCGACAACGTGCTTCGAGTGCGCTTCCGCATCGATGGCCGCCTCGCCGAGCGGCTGTGCCCACCCGCCCAGATGCACGCCGCCGTCACCAGTCGGGTGAAGATCATGGCGGGTTTAGACATCGCCGAGCGCCGGCTGCCGCAGGACGGTGGCATCCACGTGATGCTCGACAAGCGCCCGATCGATCTGCGCGTCAGCACGATGCCCGGCCGGTACGGCGAGAAGGTCGTCATCCGCGTCATCGACAACGAACGCGCGAGCATGAACCTCGAGAAGCTCGGCTTTGCCTATGAGACGCTGAAGGCCTGGCGCAAGCTGATCGCGGTGCCGAACGGCGTGGTGCTCGTGACCGGGCCGGCCGGTAGTGGTAAGAGCACGACGCTCTACTCGTCGCTCGCGGAGCTGAACAAGGCCGACGTCAACATCTGCACGATCGAAGATCCAGTTGAATACAACCTGCCCGGAGTGAACCAGTTTCAGGTAAACGACAAGGCCGGCCTGACCTACCCCGGCGCCATTCGCTCGCTGCTGCGGCAGGACCCCGACTTGCTCATGATCGGCGAGATCGATGGCGCCGAGACGGCTCGCCTGGCCACGCAGGCGGCGCTCACGGGTCACCTGGTCCTGAGCACGTTGCACACGAACGACGCGCCCGCGGCCGTCACGCGGCTGTTCAACCTGGGCATTGAACCATACCTCGTCGGCGCGACCGTCGGTGGCGTGCTGGCGCAGCGCCTCGTGCGCAAGCTCTGTCAGCATTGCAAGGAAGCGTACGTGCCGAGCATCAACGAGAAGCGCTCGCTCGAGCGGTCCGCCGGCGGCAGTGAGATGTTGTTCCGCCCGAAAGGCTGCCCCCGGTGCCGCAACCTGGGCTACAGCGGGCGCATCGGCATCTATGAACTGCTGGTGATCGACGGTGACGTTCAGGACCGCATCAGCAACGGCGCGCCGCTAAACGAACTGCGCGATCTGGCCAAGACGGCCGGCATGCGCACGCTGCGGTCGGATGGAATGGACAAGGTGAAGGCCGGCATCACCACGCTGGACGAGGTCTATCGCGTGACGGCTTGAAGCTCGCGTGCGTCACGCGCCGCGTGCTTCTGCAGCCATTTCGGGCGGCATGGGATCGCGCGGCCGATCTGCGGGCCGACCGAGGAACACCCTCGCCAGTAGTGGAAACCGGTTCGCCGCCACGCCAAGTTCCAGGAAGCCGAACGAGAAGACCACCGCTGCGATTGGCGCGATTACCAACGAAAACCAAAGGCTTCCATTGAGCGCGTGCGTGCCGTCCCATGCGGCCCCCTGCAGGGTGAAGATGTAGATCTGCAGGATGTAGACGTACAGGCTGCCCTGCCCAAGCCGCACAAGGTCGCGTTGGGGCGTCACCTTGTACAGCAGGAACATTAGGGCCAGCGCCGTCAGGCTGGAGATCGCGCCCGCCAGGTATCGGAACAGCACCACCGGGCCGTTGCCGTCGGTCAGCGCCATCTTCGAAAGGTAGACGTACGTGCGCTCGGTCCACATCGCGTAGCAGACGCCCGACGCCACCAGTCCTACCGAGGCGATCAGCACCGGTCGGTACAGGAACCGCAACCGACCTTCGTACCTGGCGAAGAAGTACCCAATGATGAAGTAGGGCAACACGTACTTGAACAGCGTCGGTGCCGGCACGCCCAGCGCAAGCACCGCCACGGCAATTCCATAGATCGGCTTGTCGAGGCGGAAATGTCGCATAATCGCGAATCCGATCGCGGTGCCGAACAGTGCCCACAGGAACCACAGGTCGCGGGTGAGGCCGAAGACGAAGGTCTTCAGCAGGCCGCTTGCCCCCGGCGGCGCATCGCGGGTGATCATCCACATCAAAATGTGAAACGGTATCGCCCAGGCGAAGATCGGCACGATCAGCCCGTTGAAGCGCTTGGCGAAGGTCGTCGTCATGCTATCGCGGTTGATGGGCCGGTACGCCACGTAGCCGCTGATGGCCATGAACAGCGGCATGTGGAACATGTAGATAAGCTTGAATACCGGGTCGCCCCAGTACCCATTTCCCAAATGCCCAGCCCACTGGATGATGTGTCCCCACGTCACCAGGATGATGAGGATGCCTTGGCGTAATCCAAGAACGAGTTGCGATTAACCGTAGTCATGGCTTCCCCAAGCATCTTGCGGCATAACTGAACGTCGAACGAGAGTAGCAGTCGTGACGTGTGGCGGGAAGGTTAACAAGGGTGCCTCGAACGAAAGAATGGTACGACGGCCGCGTGGCCACTTGCCTGCGTGTCGCGATGTGCGGATCATTTGATCTATGCGCATCACTGACCAACACGCCGCCCAACTGCATCGCCACGGATACGCGATCGTGCCCAACTTTCTCACGCCCCACGAACTGGCCGCGGGGCGGGCGGGGATGTTGCGGTACTTTCCGTCGGTGGATGAGCTGGAGGCGACGCCGGAGCGGTACGCATCGATCTTCGAGGATCCAGAGCATTTGCAGGTGGAGTTTCCGTTCGCGGTCGATGTGCTGAACGACGTCAGCACGCACCCGGAGATCGTGTCGTTCGTCGAGCGGCTGCTGGGTACGCCGCGCGTGCTGCTCAGTCAGGCGGCGATCTGGGCGAAGTACGCGGGGACGGGGGACTTTGAGCAGGGGCTGCACCTGGACTATCAGGGGAACACGCTCGTGGTGCCGCGGGATGACGAGTCGTACCGGCAGGTGAACATGATCCTGTACTACACCGACGTGGACGCCGAGCTTGGGCCGACGCACGTCGTATCGCAGGAGAAGACGCGCGAGTTGCCGCTGTGGCCGACGCATCGCACGCGTAAGAAGGACACGGCGTTGTACAAGCTGGAAAAGCCCGTGCTGGCGGCGGCGGGGGATTTGTTCATCTTCTCGATGCGCACCTGGCACCGCGCCAGCGACCTCGTGGCCGACCGCGGTGTGCGGTTCAGCCACCACCTCGTCTACCGGGCGGCGGACCACGGGTTCCAAGGCTATCACCAGTATTCGCAGATGGGCGAGAAGCCTGAGTTGCAGTCGTTCATCACCAAGGCCACGGCGCGACAGCGCGAGGTGCTGGGATTTCCGCGGATGGATGATGCCTACTGGACCGAAGAGACGCGGGCCGCGGTGAAGATGCGGTACCCGGGGATCAAGTTGTAGATGAGAATGACCAACAAGAGGTACCGGACCTCTCCTGCGCTGTCATCCCGATGGGAGGCTTGCCGACCTGAGGGATCTCGAATCTCGAACGGTTGTCGGCTTGGGAGATCCCTCAGGTCGCCTTAGGCTTCCATCGGGATGACATGCGCAACGAGGCGCGTCGTTCCTTTTGAGATTTGGCGCTTAGAGCATATTCATTTCATCTGTAGCGGGCGCAGGACACGTTGTCATCCCGAAGGGAGCCTTGGCGACCTGAGGGATCTCGACGGGACGAACGCCCATCCCTATACCCGATCCCTCAGGTCGCTATCGCTCCCTTCGGGATGACAGTGCCTTGACCGCTACGAGTGAAGTGAGAGTGCTCTAGTCATTAGTTCGGCGCTGGGGCTTGGGATTTCTTCTTCAGCCCACGTATCGCTTCACGATAATCGTGTCGTTCTGCCCACCAAATCCGAAGCTGTTGCTCATCGCGACGTCGACCTTTGCCTTGCGAGCGGCGTTGGGGATGTAGTCCAAATCGCACTCGGGGTCCGGGTTGGTCAGGTTCATCGTGGGCGGCAGGGCGTTGTCCCTGATCGCCAGTACGCAGGTGATTAGTTCCACCGCGCCGGCGGCGGCGATCAGGTGGCCCATCATGCTCTTGATGCTGCTGAACGGCACGTTCTTGGCGCCGTCACCGAACACCGTCTTGACCGCGGCCGTCTCGTTGCTGTCGTTTTCCTTGGTGCCGGTGCCGTGCGCGTTGATGTAGTGGATGTCGCTCGGCTCCAGCTTCGCGCACTTCAACGCCGCCCGCATCGCCACGACCGCGCCGGCACCATCGGGGGCTTGGTCAGTGATGCGATAGGCGTCGGCGGTCGAACCATAACCGACGATCTCGGCCAGGATGGTCGCGCCGCGGGCCTTGGCGTGGTCCAGCGTCTCCAGGATGACCATGCCAGCCCCTTCGCCGAGGACGAACCCACCGCGGTTGCCATCGAACGGCCGACTGGCGGCGGGGGGATTTTCATTCGCGGTGGAAAGGGCGGTCAGGCGGTTGAAGCCGGTGACGCCGAACGGGTGAATCATCGAGTGCGCGCCACCACCGATCATCACGTCCGCATCGCCGCGCCGCAGGATCTCCGATGCTTCACCGATCGCCTGCGTGCTGGCGGCGCACGCGGTCAGGCAGTTGAGCGCCGGGCCCTGCGCACCGGTCAGCAGCGCCAGGTGCGACAGCGGCATGTTGGGTTCCTGTTCCAACTCGCGCGTGACGTTCATGCGTTCCAACGCCAACTGGGCGAACTTCACGGTGTCGACCGAGTTCGCCTCTTCCTGCCACGCCGCCAGATTGGCGGCCGTGAAGGCATCGAAGTCGAGCGAGCCCTCGCCGCTACCGAGGTAGATACCCACGCGGTCGCGATCAAGCTTGGCGTTGTCCAGGCCGGCGTGTTTCCAAGCCTGTGCGCACGCCCCGAGCGCAAACTGCGTGTTGCGCCCCGCGCCATTGTGCAGCGCAGCGATGGCGTCGCCGATGTGCGCAGCGACGTCGTAGTCTTTGACTTCGGCGCTGATCTGCGTGGGAAAGGTGGACGCGTCGAACAGCGTCGTGCGCGCAATGCCCGACTCGCCCGCCAGCAGCCGCTGCCAGACGGTCTCAATGGAATGCCCCATCGGCGTGACCCAACCAATTCCGGTGATGACGACTCGGTTCATATGTGATCCATTGGTGACGGCTAAAATTTGTACCCGTCGTCCTTCTTAATCATCATGATGCCAACGCAAAGGAGGACCACGCCGACGCCCCATGCCCACGGCCAAATGTAGCCACTGTAGTACGCCGCTGTAGCGGCGCCGAGCAGGGCCAGTCCCGGTAATGGCTTGAGCCAGTTTGGCAGTTCGTCCATTGGCCGTCCCCGCCCTTGGTTACACCCGCTTAAACACCAGTGCCGCGTTCTGGCCGCCCAGGCTATACACGCTGCTGACGGACACCTTCACATCCGCATCGCGCGTGGTCGGCGAGACGTTGAGCGATTGGCCGTCGACCACGTTCACCGTGTTCTTCGCGGGCGGGATCTTGCCGTGAAACAGGCCCAGCACCGCGGCGGCGGCGTCGACGCCACTGCCGGCGGCGAGGTTGCCGGTTTGGGCCTTAATGGGGGCCATGGCCACGCGGTCGAGGCCGTTGCCGAAGACGTTGCGCAGGCCGGCAAGCTCCGCCCGGTCGTGCGTGGGAATGCCCAGGCCGCAGGGAACCAGCAGGTCGACCGCATTCGGCGGCAGATTCGCCTCGGCTAAGGCCTTGCTGATCGCCTTCCCGTAGCTGTGACCGCTCGGGTCGGGCGTGGTCACGCTGTACGTGTCCTGGCTGGCCGCGAAGCCGACGACCTCGGCGTAGATCTTGGCACCGCGCGCCACCGCGTGCTCGTACTCTTCCAGGATGAACAGCCCACCCCCCTCGGCGACCGTGGTGCCGTCGGCATCGGCATCGAACGGGCGGACGGCCGACTCGGGGCTGTCGTTGTGCGTGTTGGTCAGGCGCTTCAGCAGCGTCTGCCGTACGACCGCCATCGGGACGACCTTCGTCTCGGCGCCACCGCAGATGGCCTGGTCGGCGTCGCCGCGCTGGATCGTGCGGAAGGCTTCGCCGATCGCCAGGTGCGACGAGGCATCCGCACAGGTGATGGTGTTCGACGGGCCTTTGAGCTCGTGGATGATCGTCACGTGGCACGCCAGCATGTTCGGCAGGTACTTCAGCAGCCAGAGCGGCGTCAGCTGGCTCATGCCGTCGCGGCCCCACTTCTGGATGTCCAGCTGGTTGCTGTCGCCCACGCGGGCCGTGCTGAGCGCGCTCGACAGTTCGGTGAGGTCGGTGCTGATCAAACCCGCGCCGATGTTGCAGCCAAAGCGGAAGCCGTTCAGCTCCGGCTTATCGGTATAGGCTTTAGACTTAATGCCCGCGTCCTTGAATGCATCGTCCGCCGCCACGACGGCCAGTTCGATGTCGCGGGCCATCACCTTGGTGGCCTTGCGGTAGTGCTTGGGGACGTAGTCCCCGATCTTGAAGGGTGGCACCTCGCCGGCGATTTGGCACGGAAAGCCAGCCGGGTCGTACGACTTGATGCGTTGCACGCCGCTCTGGCCACTGATCAGGTTTTGCCAGAACGTAGCCGCCCCGATGCCGATGGGGGAGACAACGCCGATGCCGGTGATGACGACTCTTCGATTGGTCATGGGTCAGTGGTCCGTTGTCCGTTGTCAGGAGTCGTGGCGACCGCCCATCTGGATGCAGCGCTGGATCTGCAGCAACAATGGACGACGGACCACGGACAACGGACCCGTCTAAATCGTGACGCTCGCCTGCTCGCGGTACGTCTTGAGCAACGCGGTGAACTGTTCGGTGAAGACGAAGTTGTGCTCGGGGAACTTCATGCCCTTCATGTTCTGGTCGACGTGGCTGAACATCAGTTCGATGTCGGCCACGGGCTCGCCGGCCACGGTAACCTTACCGCTGATCGAGGCGCCTTGTTCGTTCAACTGTTCGATGGTGGCGGCGAAGGTGATCGTCTCGGCGGGGCGGACCAGGCGATGGAAGCTGGCGCGGGTGATCTTGGCCAGCACGACCTTTTCCTCGAAGTTCCGCGCCTCACCCACCAAAATGCCGGCTGTCTGGGCCATGCCCTCGACGATCAGGCTGTTGGGGACGATCGGGAACGCCGGGTAAAGGTCGTGCAGGTGCTCCTCCGCCAGCGACACGTTCTTGACGGCCGTCGCGCTCGTGCGGGGGGTGAACTCGGTGAACTTGTCGATCCAGATCCAACGCATGGGGAGGGAGTGTCAAATGCCGATTGCCAAGTGCCGAGTGATAAATGCCTTCCATTCGGCATTTGGCAATCGGCATTCGGCATTGAACTAAGCTGCCGTCTTCTTCTCCAGATACGCGACGATGTCCTGCACGCTGAACAGATCGGCGATCAGGGCGACGTCGCGGGTTTGTTCCAGTTCGCTCAGATCAGCGTTGGGCATCCGGCGGCGCACCTCGGCCATGCCGGCGTCGTTAAGCTTGTTGTCCTGCACGAACGCGGGGTCGAGCTGTTCGGGGAACAGTTCACCGCGCGGAATCTTGATGTTGAAGGCCTTTTCCAGGCGGAAGACGATGTCGAGGAAGTCGATGCTCTCGGCACCAAGGTCGCCGCGCAGGGTGGCGGTGGGGGTTACGTCCTCGTCGTCCACGCCCAGCGCGTCGACCAGCACGTCCTGAACCTTCTCGAAAATTTCGTCGTGCGAAAGAGCCATCGTCGTATCTCCTGTTTCTTCCAGCAATTACTGGGAGATGCCCGTTGCGGTCAGCATCTGCCAGCGATGTTTGTTGTGTTCGGTGATCTTCGCGTCCAACTCGGCTAGGCCGGCGTTCTTGTCGGCCAGGTTGAAGTAGCTCAGTTCGATCTTGGCCACGAAGGCCTGTTCGGGCCCGACGGTGCCGGTGGCCTTGAAGATGGCGCCGGCGTCGGTTGGCTTCGACAGCTCGACGTCGAGCCGTAGAAAATTGCCCGGGGCCACGAAGTGGCCGTACTTCACGTTGCGGGCTTCCTTCAAGACCGCTACCGCCTTACCGAAGTTAGTCCGCTGGTGCAGCAGCCAACCGGCGGCCTGCGTGGCGGCTTCCAGCATGAGGACGCCCGGCAGCACCGGAAACGTGGGGAAGTGGTCGCCGAGGTATTCCTCGGCCAAGCTCACGTACTTGACCGCAACGATCCGCTCGTCGCTGAGTTCCTCGACCTTGTCCAACAAATTGAATCGCAAGCAGTTCCCTGACCCTTCCCGAAGGGGCAGTTTGTATCGGTGATAACGGCCGATTGCAAGGCGATCAGTGGACCGTGGGCAGTGAAGCGTGGGCAGGAAGGAGAACGGCGGTCCATCTTCGCTGCCCACCGTCCACGATTCAGTGCCCACTTCTCCAGCCCTTGACAACCGGGCCGGAATTGGCAAAATACCTGACTTTTCCACGCTAGCTCAGAAACTGTAAAGGTAACGACAATGTACGCGATCATCGAAGAAGGCAGCCGGCAGTTCAAGGTCACCAGTGGCGACACGATCCTCATCGATCGCGAGTTGGGCGACGCGGAAACCGTTACCTTTGACCGCGTCCTGCTCGTCGGTGGTGAAGGCACCCCGAAGGTTGGCGCCCCGCTGGTTGCCGGCGCTTCTGTAGCCGCCGAGGTGATCGGTGAAGAGAAGGGCAAGAAGGTCGAGAGCGTCAAGTACAAGCGCCGCAAGGGCTTCCACAAGACCGTCGGCCACCGCCAGCAGTACACCCGCGTCCGCATCACCGGCATCAACGTCTAACGTTGGTTCGGCTGCGGCGATCAAAGCAAATTTGAGACGGGCGACCCATTCGTGGGTCGCCCGTTTTCGTTTGACCCGTACCACGGGCGGCCCGCCCGTGTCTCTGGTTCGCCAAACTAAGTTTCCCCTGCAGGCTCATCTGTTAGGCTGCAGATTCGTCATCCTGACGTACTCGGAAGGACCTCTTCCTTCCCGAAGTAAAGGCGGAGTGGGAGATCCTTCGGAGTACATCAGAGGGTGTTAAGGAATAGTGCCGCGTCCGCTCCGACCGTGGCATGGGCGTCTCGCCCATGCGTGTGTTGTGACCAGAAAACAGTATTGGTTGCAGCCGCTTGGTCGGCGCAGCGGCCAACAAATGAAGCTTCTCATTCCAGTCCACAGGCATGGGCGAGACGCCCATGCCACGGCAAGGCAGCCGCGGCACTGTTCTTTAACACCCTCTCAGGTTGACGATGTTGCGCGAACACTGCATGCGAACTGGAAACACGGGTATCGCCCATGGTACGGCAGACTCGAAACCCACCCGGCACTTCGTTATGATCGACTTCGATCATATAACGAAAGGGCAGTTCGATGGCCGATCAGGACTTTCTCGCGTTCGACTTTGGGGCTGAGAGTGGGCGGGCCGTGCTGGGCCATCTGGCCGCCGGGAAGCTGTCGCTCGACGTTACCCATCGATTTGCCAATCCCAATGGTCTCATGAACGGCCGGTTGCAGTGGAACCTGCTGGCTCAGTGGGAAGAGATCAAAGTCGGCCTACGCAAGACCGCCGGCAGCAACGCGGCCAAGCCGGTGAAACTGGCGGGCATCGGGGTCGACACCTGGGGCGTCGACTTTGGATTGATCGGGCCCGGCGGCGATGTGCTGGGCAACCCCACGATGTACCGCGACGGTCGGCACGCGCCCATGATGGATCAGATCTTCACCCGCGTGCCGCGCGGCAAGGTCTTCGACGCGACCGGCGTGCAGTTCATGGTCTTCAACACGCTGTACCAGTTGGAGGCCATGCGCCAGTTCACGCCGCGCCTGTTCGAGATGGCCGAGTCACTGCTGTTCATGCCCGATCTATTCCATTACCTGCTGAGCGGCCGACAGGCGATTGAATTCTCCATCGCCAGCACCAGCCAGATGCTCGACCCGCGCACCGGCCAGTGGGCGACCGACCTGCTGAAGTCCCTCGACCTCCCCGTTCACCTGCTCGGTGAGATCGTGCCCAGCGGTACGGTGCTGGCGAACCTGAAGTCCGACGTCGCCACCGAGTGCGGCTTAACCGACACGCCACCCATCATCGCGCCCGCCTCGCACGACACCGCCAGCGCGATCGTCGCGGTGCCGGCCGAGGGTGGGTCGTGGTGCTACATCAGTTCGGGCACGTGGTCGCTGATGGGCGTCGAGCTGGACGCGCCGATCATCAACGCGCAGTCGCTCGCGCTGAACTACACGAATGAAGGTGGCTATGGCGGCACCACCCGGTTCCTGAAGAACATCATGGGCCTGTGGCTGGTGCAGGAGTGCCGCCGGCAGTGGGTGCGCGACGGCCAGGACCACACTTACGCCGAGCTGACGCAGATGGCCACCGACGCGCCGGCCCATGGGCCGTTGATCGACCCGGACGATGCGCCACTCCTGTCGCCCGGCAACATGCCCGCGAAGATCGAGGCCTTCTGCCAGCGCACGAAGCAGTCGCCACCCGCGTCGAAGGGCCAGTTCGTCCGCTGTTGTCTGGAAAGCCTTGCGCACACGTATCGCAAGACGCTGGAAGGTCTGGAACACGTGCTCGGCCAGCGGATCGACGTCATCCACATCGTCGGTGGCGGCACGCAGAACGAGCTGCTGAACCAGATGACCGCCGACGCCTGCAACCGTTCGGTGATCGCCGGTCCCGTCGAAGCGACGGCCGCGGGGAACATCCTCACGCAGGCGATGGCGATCGGATCGGTAAAGAGCCTTGCCGATGCGCGCGCGATCGTGCGCAACAGCTTCGACGTGAAGCGCTACGAACCGACGGACGTGGCCGCGTGGCAAAGCGCGTACGACAAGTTCCGGTCGATCACGGGGTGATTTGTCGCGGGCGAATGCTTTTCAGGGGGAAGTGTTGCAAGGGACGAGCCTCTCAGAGGCGGCTTCTAGACCGTCCGGTCCTGTCGCAGTCCCTCGGTTCTCTCAAACCCGTAGTGGCGACGCATGCGTCGCGGTCGGGGCGCAGCCCCGAACTTCGCGCCGACTCGACGCTTCGCGTCGATCGCGTCGCAGCCGTCGCCACTACAGGTGACGATTGAGCGGAAGGTCAAGTCAGGGAAGAACGGGCTTTCACGCCGTGGCAAGTTCCAGGACCCGCTCCCACATCGCCGGCGGCACCGGCATCGCGCTCAGGCGGCTGTTGCTGATGAGCGCCCAGCCCGCGAAGGCCTTGTCGGCCTTTACCGTCGCCAGCCTGACCGGCTTGGCCAGTCGTTTCACCGGCTTCAGATCGATTACCGTCAGCTTCTCGTCATCCGCCTTGGGGTCGGGATACGGTGCGCCCGTCACCTTGGCGATGCCGACGACGGCCTTCTCGTCGCCGGTGTGGTAGATGAAGACCTCGTCCCCTTTTTTCATTTCGCGCATGTGCTTCAGGGCGAGCGCGTTGGCCACGCCGTCCCATGTCGCGGATTTGGCCGCCGATAGGTCGTCGAAGCTGTACACGCTGGGTTCGGTCTTCAGCAGCCAACGGTTCATGTGGGAATCTCGAGAATTCGTCATCCTGGGGCACACCGAAGGATCTCTTTCGTCCCACGTACAAATACGGGGGGAGATCCTTCGGAGTACCTCAGGATGACGAGTTGTGGGACTGAGTCCTACTGCATGATGCGCGGGCCCGCGGCCGCTGCGCCCGGCGCGCCGCCCGCGGGGGCGTCGACCAGTTGCCGTTGGTAGGTCTGGCTGACCTTGCGCAGCAGGTCGACGAACTCCACCTGCGCCAGATTGAGCGCCTTGATCTTGATGTGCGAGATGATCTGGCTCTGTAGCGTCTGCAACTGCATCTGCTGTGCTTCGGTGACGGGCATGCCCGACTGTTCCTGCCGGCCGAGGTTTTCGATCTGGCGGTCGAACTCGCGCAGGAGGCGCGAGGCGTCGGTGTCCTCGGCGACGGTCTTCTGGGCGGCCTTGTACCGCACGATGGCGGGGTGGTCTTTGAGCATGTCGCCCAGTTTCTCGGCGGCGTCGAGGATCGATTGCGTGTCGGTGGCCATGTCAGTCCTTGCTAAAACGGCTACTATAGTCGGTCCGGCAAAGGCGTCCAACCGATGAATGTCGACCGTTATCACCGCCAGTCCCTGCTGCCCCAGATCGGCCTCACCGGTCAACAGCGCATCGCGGCGTCGCGCGTGCTGCTGGTGGGGTGCGGGGCGCTCGGCACCGTGGTGGCCGACTATCTGGCCCGCGCGGGCGTGGGGCACCTGACGATCGTCGATCGCGACGTCGTCGAATCGACCAATCTTCAACGGCAGACGCTGTTCGACGAAGCCGACGTTGCCGCCGGCACCCCCAAGGCGGTGGCGGCGGTGGAGCGGTTACGGCGGGTGAATAGCGCGGTGTCGCTCGAACCGGTTGTCGCCGACGTGCATCAGGACAACATCGAGTCGCTTGCGGGCGTTGCGTGCGACGGCCAGCGGGTCGACCTGATCGTCGACGGCACCGACAACGCCGAGACCCGCTACCTCGTGAACGACGTCGCGGTGAAGCACGGCCTGCCCTGGGTGTACGGCGCCGCGGTAGGGGTGGAAGGGCGGGTGATGGCGATCGAGCCGCAGCGCACGGCGTGCCTGCGATGCGTCTTCCCGGAAGCGCCGGGACCCGGTGAGTTGCAGACGTGCGATACTGCGGGCGTGTTGGGCCCCGTAGCGGGGGTGGTCGCATCGCTGCAAGCCGCGACGGCGTTGCGAATGCTGGTGGGGGGTGGCGCTACGAATGAACTGGTGACGATCGACGCGTGGTCGCTGCGATTGCGTAGCGTATCGACGGTTGACGCCAAGCGACCGGAATGCCCCGCGTGTGGTCAGCGTCACTTTGAGTTTCTAGATGCCACGTCGCCCGCGACCACCGTGCTGTGTGGCCGCGACTCGGTGCAGCTTCGCCCGCGGGCCGCGGTGAAGGTGGACTTGGCCGCCGTCGCCGCACAATGGCGGTCGCTGGGCGTCGTCAGTCAGACACCGTTCCTGCTCCGCTTCTCACCCCGGGGGCTGGAACCGGATCAACTGACCCTGTTTAATGACGGCCGGGTGATCGTCCACGGCACCAGTGACCCGGGCCGGGCAAGAACCCTTGTAGCACGGTTTTTCGGTGGTTGAGGCTGCTGTTTGGCACCGTTTGACGGGATCGTCTACATTTCCCTATGATTAGTAGGAATTCGTGCCAGAACGCTCTTTGACAAGTTCGCAGCCTCGGTCGATCCTCGATCTGGTCGGGAATACGCCGTTGCTGTCGTTTCGGCGGATGAAGCCATCGCGGCCGGGGGTTCAGCTCTTCGCCAAGGCCGAATGGTACAACCCCGGTGGCAGCGTAAAGGATCGGGCCGCGCTTCACATGATTCTGGACGGTGAACGGCGTGGCCTGCTGCACAAGGGCAAGACGCTGATCGACGCCACCAGTGGCAACACCGGCATCGCCTACGCCATGATCGGCGCCGAACGCGGCTACAAGGTGAAGCTGGCTTTGCCCAAGAACGCCAGCATCGAACGCAAGCAAAGTTTGACCGCCTACGGTGCCGAACTGGTCCTGACCGACCCCACCGAAGGCACCGACGGCGCCCAGCGGTACGTGAAGAAGGTTGTCGCGGCTGACCCCGATCTGTACTACTACCCCGACCAGTACAACAACGACGCCAACTGGCGGTCGCACTACGATACCACCGCGATGGAAATTTGGCGGCAGACGGAAGGGCGGGTGACGCACTTCGTCACCGGCCTAGGCACCAGCGGCACGTTCATGGGTGTCACCCGGCGGTTAAAGGAACTGAACCCGAAGATCCAGTGCATCATGATGCAGCCCGACAGCCCGCTGCACGGGTTGGAAGGGATGAAGCACATGGCCACCGCGCTCGTCCCCGGCATCTTCAAGCCCGAGATTGCCGACCGCGAGGTCGAGGTGTCGACCGAGGATGCCCACCGCACGGTGCTACGGCTAGCGCGCGAGGAAGGGTTGCTGGTCGGCGTTTCCAGTGGCGCTAACCTGTACGCCGCAATGAACGTTGCCGCCGAACTGAAGGAAGGCGTGGTCGTCACCATCTTCTGTGATTCGGCCGCCAAGTACCTGTCCGAAAGCTTCTGGCAGGAAACGAGCGAAGCGGAAAACTGGCCGTAACGACGGATGAAGCATGAACACGATCGTTCTGACCCAAGCATTTTCCAACCAAATCGACGCCGAAGGCGCCGCGGCGTACCCCAACGAATGCTGCGGCATCATTTACGGTCGCGATGTGACCGCGAATGGCGCTACGCGCAGGGTCGTCGAGAGGTTGGAGGCGGTGGCGAACGAGTTTGAGGCCGACGAGCAGTACCATCGGTTCTCCATCACCGCCAAGACGCTGATGGCCGCAGAAAAAAGCGCCGGCGACGCGGGGCAGATGGTGCTCGGCTTTTATCACAGCCATCCCGACCATCCGGCGCGTCCCAGCGAATACGACCGCGAACACGCGTGGCCGTTCTACAGCTACATCATTGTGTCAATCGCCAAGCGCGAACCGGTCGACATGACCTGCTGGGTATTGAACGAGCAGACGGAAGCGTTCGAGAAACAGGAGATCGTGGGGGTTTAAGATCGCACAACGCCGTTCCGCCCTTGGCGTCCTAACGCTGGTCCCACTACGATGCTCGCCATTGCCGAACGCGCGCGAGGTCTAACGAAAGGTCGAGTATGCCCCTGAAACCCCAAGGCCGTATCTTCAACGACATCACCGAAACGATCGGCGGCACGCCGCTGGTGCGCATCAACCGGTTGATCCCGAAAGACCACGCGACCGTGCTGGCCAAGTGCGAGTTTTTCAACCCGTTGGCGAGCGTGAAGGACCGCATCGGCCTGGCGATGATCAGTGCCGCCGAGCGCGACGGAAAAATCGACCACGACAGCACGATCATCGAGCCGACCAGCGGCAACACCGGCATTGCGCTCGCCTTCGTGTGCGCAGCCAAGGGGTACAAGCTGGTGCTGACGATGCCCGAGAGCATGTCGATCGAACGCCGGCGGCTGCTGAAGGCGCTGGGGGCGCAGGTCGTGCTAACGCCCGCCGCCGACGGCATGCGCGGGGCGATCGCCAAGGCCGAGGAACTGGCCAGCCAGAACCCCAAGGCGTTCATCCCGCAGCAGTTCATGAACCCGGCCAACCCGGAAATTCACCGGCAGACGACCGCCGAGGAGATCTGGCAGGACACGAACGGCACGGTCGACATCATGGTGTCGGGCGTGGGCACGGGTGGGTCGATCACCGGTGTGTCGGAGGTCATCAAGAAGCGGAAGCCCGAGTTTAAGGCGATCGCCGTCGAGCCAGTGGCGTCGCCGGTCATCACGCAGACGATGTCGGGCCAGCCGTTGAAGCCGGGCAAGCACAAGGTGCAGGGCATCGGTGCGGGGTTCGTTCCGAAGAACCTGAACACTGGCATTGTGGATGAAGTGGTGCAGATCACCGACGAGGAAGCCTTCGAATGGGCCCGCCGGCTTGCGAAGGAAGAGGGCATCTTCGGTGGCATCAGCAGCGGCGGCAACATGGCCGCCGCCGCCAAGGTTGCGGCGCGACCGGAGAACAAGGGCAAGGTCATCGTCACGATCATGTGCAGCTTCGGCGAGCGCTACCTCAGCACGCCGCTGTTCGAGGACGCCGAGTGAGCGCCGACCGCGTCGCCACCAACATCACGTGGCACGGCGGGGCCGTCACGCGCGACGACCGCCATCGCCTGCTCGGTCAGCAGGGCGTCACGCTCTGGCTGACGGGTTTGTCCGCCGCGGGCAAGTCGACGATCGCGGTGCTGCTCGAGCAGATGCTGATCGCGCGTGGCCGGCTGGCGTACCGGCTGGATGGCGACAACATCCGCCATGGGTTGAACAAGAACCTCGGTTTTTCCGCCGACGATCGAACCGAGAACATCCGCCGAATTGGCGAGGTGGCCAAGCTGTTTGCCGATGCGGGCGTGATCACGATCGCCAGCTTCATCAGCCCGTATCGTGTTGATCGCGCCGCGGTGCGGGCGTTGCATGGTGAGGGCGACTTCCTCGAGATCTACATCAAGGTCTCCGTGGCCGCGGCCGAGCGGCGCGACCCGAAGGGGCTGTACAAGAAGGCCCGAGCTGGCGAGATCAAAGGGTTCACGGGAATCGATGATCCGTACGAGGAGCCGGTTGAGTCGGAGTTGGTGATCGATACGGAATCGTCAACGCCCGAGCAATCCGCGGCGCGGATTATGACGATGCTGGTGGAACGCAACTACGTTACTTGAAGCCCATATAGCCGCCGGCTTGCCGGTGGTCCTTCTGACTTGCCTTCAGTCGGAGAGAAAATCACCGGCAAGCCGGCGGCTATATGGGGAGCGTCACGACGCACTCGATCGTCCTACAATCCTTCAATGGAAGCATCCTTCGTCGATCTTCATTGCCACTCCACCGCGTCGGACGGGACGATGCCGCCGCGCGAGGTGGTGCGGGCTGCGCACACCGCGGGGCTGACCGGTCTTTCGCTGACCGATCATGACACGATCGCCGGCTGCGCCGACGCGGCCGACGAGGCTGCCAAGCTCGGCATCGATTTTATTCCGGGCATCGAGATCTCCTGTGAGTATCCGAGGCCCGGCACCATGCATTTGCTGGGGTACGGCATCGATCCGCAGTCGCCCATCCTGCACGACCTGACGCGCCGGTTGATCGACGGCCGCAGCCAGCGCAACGTGAAGATCATCGAATCGCTGCGCGCGCAGAACGTCGCGATCACACTCGACGAAGTGCTGGAACAGGCCAAGGGTGGCACGGTTGGCCGGCCGCACTTTGCGGCCATCCTGGTGCGCAAGGGGTACGTGCGGACGGTCCAAGACGCGTTCAACAAGTACCTCGGCCAGAGCGGCAGCACTTACGTCGACAAGGAGACCGTCAGTCCCAAGCGAGCGATCGAGATGATCCGCGAGTCTGGCGGCCTGCCCGTGCTGGCCCACCCGGTGCAGCTAAAGAGGGAGAACTTCGCCCAACTGGAAAACACGGTCAAGGAGCTAGCCGACTACGGCTTGGCGGGCGTCGAGACGATCCACAGCGACCACCGCGAGATTCTGATCGAAGAACTGTTCGACCTCGCGCGGCGGTACAATCTCATCCCGACCGGTGGCAGCGATTTTCACGGCTCCAGCAAGCCGCACATTCGTCTGGGCCAGGCTGGGCCGCGCAAGGTGCCGCGCGAGCTGTTCGACCGGTTGCAGGCGTCGATCGAAACGTTGCAGGCACAATAACACCGACCGCGAAGCGAATTAATCCATGTCTACCGTTCAAGAACAACTCGACCTCGACGCGCTCAACACGATGTTCGAGTCGGCCGACCACGTGAAGATCGTCGAATGGTCGGCGGCGCAGTTCGGCGACGAGCTGGTGATGTCTTCGTCGTTCGGGGCCGAGTCGGCGATGCTCATCCACATGGCGATACAGCATCGGCCGAGCATCCGCATCATCTTCACGGACACCGGCTATCTGTTCCCGCAGACGTTCGCGCATCTGGAAGCGCTGCGCAAGCGGTTCAATTTGAACGTCTGGACCTACCGCACGCACAACGATCCGATCGCCTACCTGCAGGCCGCCGGCGAGACGGACTTCACCTGGCGCAAGGACATCGACGCCTGCTGCGCCGTCAATAAGAACGAACCGTTCGACCGGGCGATGAAGGAACTGGCCCCGAAGGCGTGGCTGCGCGGCATTCGGCGGAACCAGGCCGACACGCGCAAGGCCCGGCAGTTCATCGAATGGAGCCCGCGCTACAACTGCCACGCGATCAGCCCGCTGTTGAACTGGTCGACGAGGGACATCTACGGCTATATGAAGCGGCACGACCTGCCGTACCACCCACTGTACGAAGAAGGGTACCTGTCGATCGGCTGCAACCCGCTCAGCTGCACGCGACCCGTGATGGCCGGTGACGACCCGCGGTCGGGCCGCTGGGCCGGTTCGGGCAAGGTCGAGTGCGGTCTGAACGTCGACGTGACGCCACCGGCGGCGCGGCCGTGAGGGGGCTGGTCCCTCTCCAGTGTACCCGTGGTATCCTAGACCGTGTCATCCCGATGGGAGCCTCGACGACCTGGGGGATCTCGAATGGCCGAGAGTCGCCAGGACGGTCGAGATCCCTCCCGTCGCCTTGGGCTCTGCTCGGGATGACAACCGTGGGTGCATGGGCACTTGTTCTGGATCGTTCCAAGTTCCGTCTGAAAGCCCGCGCGTAGGGGCCGGCCTCCGTGCCTGCCCTCTTTGTTGCGTGGAAATGCGGAAGAGGGCAGGCACGGAGGCCTGCCCCTACGTGGCCTTTTCAGACAGGACCTAGCCCTTCCCGGCATACCGGGGTGGGTCGGTTATCCTCCCGCGCAATTTGTGCCCGCGCGCACGTGCGGGTATAACCCCACGCCCTGAATTGGAGAGGAACAACAATATGGAACGCACGCTCATCATCCTGAAGCCCGACGCCGTCCAACGTGGTTTGATCGGCGAGATCATCACACGGTTCGAGAAGAAGGGCCTCGTCGTCGTCGGCCTGAAGTTCACGAAGATCCCGCAACAGCTGGCCGAGACGCACTACGAGGCCCACAAGGCTCGCCCGTTCTACGCGGGCCTGGTGGCGTTCATGACGAGCTCGCCGGTGGTTATCGTGGCGCTGGAAGGCAAGGACGCGATCACGATCTCCCGCAAGATGATGGGCGCCACGTTCGGCTCCAAGGCTGAGCCCGGTACGATCCGCGGGGATTACGGCGTGTCGAACGCCTTCAACCTCATCCACGGTTCCGACTCGCCAGAAGCCGCCCAGCGCGAACTGGGCCTGTTCTTCAACACCGGCGAACTTGTGGATTGGACGCCGGACGGGCTGAAGTGGGTGTACGACTACGCGAAAGGGTCGCCGGAATAGGCTCCGGTTTCCCGGTTCCAAGACTCCAAGAACTGGCATGTCTCTTCCAAGCGAGCGTGCCAGAACTCCTCGTGTCATCCCGAGGGGAGCGGTAGCGACCCGAGGGATCTCGACTTACGGACATCGCTCGGCAGTGGTAGATCCCTCAGGTCGCTACCGCTCCCATTCGGGATGAAACCCGCTTCGTCGCGCTCTCTTCTATTC
This sequence comes from Tepidisphaeraceae bacterium, assembly GCA_035998445.1. Lineage (NCBI taxonomy): Bacteria > Pseudomonadati > Planctomycetota > Phycisphaerae > Tepidisphaerales > Tepidisphaeraceae > Tepidisphaeraceae bacterium. Next base: position 62,097 of record DASYHQ010000033.1, read on the forward strand.
CCTCCCACCACGCCTGCTTTCATAATCTGTGAAGCGCTCACGATTCACTGTTAATCGCGGGGGCGTGCCGTACAATTCGTCGTCTCTTTCCAGAGGACGAACCCCGGGCCATGCAGATTCTGAAAACGCTTTTCAATAAGACGATCAACAACGTGATCTTCGGCATCACGCTGATGGTGTTGGTGGCCGGTTACATCGCGATCGGTTCGGGGATTCCCGAGGTGCGCGAGCACTTCGAGATGAACGAGCTGCAGTTCTTCGCGGCGTGGCCGATCAAGGTGCTGATGGTGCTGCTGGTGATCAACCTGCTGACCGTCACCTGGACGCGCATCCCGCTCACGCCGCCGCGCTACGGCGTGTGGTGCATCCATCTCGGCATCATCACGTTGATCTTCGGTTTGGCCGGCTACTACGCCAACAAGATCGAAGGCCAGGTCCGCATTCCGCTGGGCGCGAAGGTCGATCACTTTTACGACAACTTCGAGCGTGCGCTCTACGTGAAGCTGAACGGCGAGTGGAGCGACACCTTGCCACTGCACAACCTGCCGCGCTTCAACGAGTATGGCGAGGAACACCGCAACGTCGCGTCGCTGAACAAGTCCGGCCTGCGCGACATCGTGCTTGGATCCATGATGCGCGACGGTGACACCGGTGAAGTGAAGCGCGTGCCGTTCCACGAGGCGTACGGGTGGAAGAACGAGCTGAAGGTCGACATCGTCGGCTATTGGCCGTACGCCAGCGTCGCGACGTCGTTTGCGACCGATCCGGAGTCGAAGGACGTCGGCCTGCGACTGGCCATGGTCGAGCCGCACAGCAACCAGCCGCAGGAAACGTGGCTCATGGGCTCCGACGCCCGCCACCGCCAGCGCACGCTGGGCGACGGGGCGGTCGAGGTGGAGCATCGCCACCAGGAAGACGAGAACATCGTCGAGGGGCTGAAGAACGCCGCCAGTCAGGTGCTGCAGGTCACCTTCAACGTTGGCGACAAGAAGGGGGACACGTTCGTCGAGGTGGGCAAGACCTACCCGCTGGGCGACACGGGCTACGCCGTTCAGGTGGAAAGCTACAACCCGTCGTGGCCGATGTTCGGCACGAACGAGATGGTGCGGGCGATGACGTTCATGGTGATGTCGCCGACTGCCAAGTACCGCCGTATGGTGCTGGAGGGCAAGCCGGTTCAGACCGACTTCAAGCTCGACGAGCCCGGCGGCGGCCCGATGGGCAAGCGACAGACGGAACCGCTCGATAAGGCGCTCACGCTGGGCTTCGCCGTCACCGATCCGTTCCGCCTGATGCCGCGCGAGGCGACGAAGAAGCACACGTTCATCACCACCGGAGACGGCAAGATGTTCGACGTCGCCGTCGCGGCCGATGGACCGTCCAAGATCACCGAGATCCCCGGCGGCCGAGGCACGGTCGACGTCACGATCGACCACAGCGGTCGCGGGCCGTTCCAACCGCCACCGGAACCGGGCACTTCTGATAGCGGCCACATGCACACGCTGCCGCTGAGCGTGGCGCGGGTCGACCAGATCGTCAAGGATGACATGATCATCCCGGTGCCGAGCGCCCAGCGCCAGCGCGACCTCGGCGCCGCCGGCCTCGTGCAGGTGGTGCGGGCGAAGCTGTCGATGGGGCAGTGGTCGAAGACCGTGCTCGTCCCGTTCATGCCCGACGCCGGCGAGAACATGGACTGGAACGCGCCGATCATCAACCTGCCCGAAGGCGGCGCCACCGTGCAGCTGACGCTGTGCAACAGCCGCCTGCGCCTGCCGGCCGAGCTGACGCTGGAACACTTTGAACTGGTCCCCTATCCCGGTGGCGATGCGAACGCACCCAACGCGCTCATCCGCGACTTCCGCTCGACGCTGATCGTGAACGACCCGAACACGAAGGTGACGACGACCGCGGTGGCGCACATGAACAACCCGGTCTACTTCGACAGTGGCCGATGGCTGTTCTTCCAGGCGGCGTACGACGGTGATGGCAAGCAGTGGACGATCCTCGGCGTCGGCAACCGGCCCGGCGTGTGGGTGATGACGATCGGCTGCGTGATGATCTTCGTCGGGCTGATGTACGCGTTCTACCTGAAGCCGATCATCATCCGCCGAATGAAGGCCAACGCGATCGCTGAGGCCGCCGACCGAAAAGCCAAGGCCGCCAAGGCGCAGCAGGTCGCCGAGCCGGAGTTGGTCGCGACGTAACGTCTGGTTCCCTCTCCCGGTACGCCGGGAGAGGGTTAGGGTTAGGGTGAGGGTGATTTCGTGCTCCTGACGGCTCTCGAGAGAACAAATCACCCTCACCCAGCCTCTCCCGGAGTACCGGGAGAGGGGTAAGCAGGAAAATCACCGAGTCCCCAATGTGCATGTTCCGTTACATCGTTCCCACGCTCCTGGTCCTGCTCGCGATCGTTCGTCCCGCGCTGGCCGACGACTTTGCTAAGCAGTTGAAGCTCGACGAGATCCGCAAGATCACTGTCCAAGACCGCCAGACGCTGAAAACGCTCGACACGTTCGCGCGGCAAGCGCTGTCGACGATCACGGGCAAGTCGAAGCTGGACGGCCAGGACGCGGTCTACACGGTTCTGGACATGGCCAGCCGCCCCGAGCTGTACACGGGCCGCAACCTGATCAAGATCAAGAACGTCCCGCTGCGACAGGACTTCATGCGGCTGAAGAACCTGCCGGCGGACGAACGCCAGCGCATCGTCGAAGAGGGCACGATCTCGCTCGAATTCTGGACCAGCGCCGAGGTGGGGCAGCTCATGCGGTCGCTTCAGTCAGAGGCGATCTTCAAAGCCAACGCGATCGGGCAGGTAAACCAGGCCGCCGGCACGCTGCAGAACCTCACGCAGAACATCGCGGTCATCGGGTTGATCCCACCACCGCCCGGCGCTGCGGGTGATAAGAAGTGGCGCGGGTTCGGTGAGGTGTCGGGCAATGTCGCGGTGTGGAACGAGCTTGCCAAAGCCGATGGTCGCACGGCACCGCCGGCTGTGGCGGGGTACGACGATCAACTCGTCGGCGAGGCTGCGATGCGCCTCGTGCGCGTGCTGGTGATGTGGCAGAAGCAGGACGCAGCGGCCGTCAACGAAGAGTTCGGTCACCTGGCCGAGGTGTTGCCTGCCATCAATCCAACTGCTTATCCGTCGCCGCTGAACCGCAAGGTCGAGATCGTCTACAACAAGCTGGCCAAGCTGACGATTCCCGGCGCGTTCCTCTACTTCGGCGCGTTCGTCTGCTTCCTGGTGTCGGCCCGATCTGGGTTGAACGGCGTGCGCCTGTGGGGGCTGCGGTTGTTCCTGCTGGCGTTCGCCGTGCACACGGTCGGCATCGGCATCCGCTGGTGGCTGGTGGCGTCGCAGCATGGCAGCTGGTTCGACGGCATACCGATCAAGAACCAGTTCGAAAGCGTGCTGTTCAGCGCCTGGTTCGGTGCACTCATTGGCCTCTACTTCGAGATGCGCCGAAGCCGGGCGATCTTCGGCGCCGCTGCCAGCTTTGTCGGTTGGTTGTCGCTGGTCGCGATCTTCGCCACGCCGTACGTGACGGGCGTCGAGATCGGTGGCGAGATCGGCCACGTCGCCGGCGTGCTGATGAGCTACTGGCTCTACCTGCACGTCACGCTCGTCGTCGCCAGCTACGCGCTGATCGCGATGGGCTTTGCGCTCAGCATCTGGTGGCTGGTCGGCTACTACCGCAACTACGGCACGCTCAACCGCGAGCCCGCCCGTCGGCTGTCGGCCGACGTGGTGGACCTGGACGATCTGCCCGTCATGGGCGCAAGCGGTGGGGCGATGCAGCTCGGCTTCGCCCGCACGCTGGCGATGATGCTGTTCGTCCCCGGCGCTCGACCTGCCGCCACCCGATCGCAGGCAGCGGTGGTGACGACTGAAGATGTCGAATCCCCCAGTGCCGGCGCCAAGTTCTTAGCGACGCTCGACGCGTGCAACCTCGTCATCCTTCAGCTGGCGTTCTGGGTGTTGGGCGTCGGCATCATTCTCGGTGCCGTGTGGGCTGACCAATCCTGGGGCCGGCCATGGGGCTGGGACCCGAAGGAGACGTTCGCGCTCGTCACTTGGATCGTCTACCTCGTCGTCGTCCACGTACGCGTCGCGACCGTCCACAAGGCCTGGTGGACGGCCATCCTCAGCATCGTCGGGTTCTTCGTGATGCTGTTTAACTGGATCGGCGTGAACTTCTTCCTCGTCGGATTGCACAGCTACGCGTAAGCTAGCACTGGTTCGAGGATGAGGAGGGCGCGCCAATGATCCTGCTGGACACCATCGCACAACACGGGCGAGGCACTTCGTGGTTTGCGATCCTTTGCGTGGCGCTGATCGTCGTATTCCTCGTTCGCTTGGCGATCCCGCGTCGTTCCACCTATGCCGGCCAATGCGATATGTGCGGCGCTGAGAACCCCCACATTGCGAAGTTCTGCAGGCAATGCGGTCAGCGCGTGCGTTAACACTGATCGTTCACTCCTTCAGGCAATCCAGGATCAAATCGATCATCGCTTCCGGCTCGATCGACCCATACAGCCCGGGCAGGTTCAGCCAGATCATCGCGTACCCGATGCCGAGGTTGATGATCTCCCACGCGGGCAGGTTGGGGTCCAGGTCTTTGCGAACATGCCCGGCCTCTTGCCCGGTGCGGATGATCTTGGCGAAGAAGGCCTGCTTCACCTTGTAGTGTTCCCGAACGACCGCCAGCACCTGCTCGTTGCTGCTGCTGGCCAGCGCGCCGTGCAGCACGTGGTAGGCGTCGCTGAGGTGTTCGATCTGCTCGGGAAACTGCCGCGCGATCCTGCGAATCTGTTCCATCGGGTCGGACGTGCCCTCGATCAGCACCTCCCAATGACGGATCGTCTTCTCGCTCATCGCCTGCACGATCGAGACGAACAACGCCTGCTTCCCCTGAAAGTGACGATACAGGATGGGCTCGGTTACACCAGCGGCCTCGGCAATCGCAGCGGTCGTGGCGCCGTCGTACCCATGTGAGGCAAACAGCTTCGTCGCGACGGCCAAGATTTGATCGCGCCGTTGCGGCGCCTTAAGACGTGCCATAACCACTAACATAGACCATTCTCGATAGTCGGGCGACCCCAATTTTGCGATATCCCCTGTCGGGCTCGCGACTTCAGGCCTTAGATGATCGATCCCCACAGGCACCGCCTCCACCTCCTCGAACATCCGCGCCCGTTCAGCTATAAATCCCGCATGAGCCAAAAGCAGCGCATCCTGACCGGCGACACGCCCACCGGGCGCCTCCATTTGGGCCACTACGTCGGCAGCGTCGAAAACCGCCTGGCGCTGCAGGATGCGTACGACTGCTACTTCATCATCGCCAACAAGCACGCCTTCACCACCCGCGCCGATCGACCGGCGGACATCCGCCAGAGCGTGCTCGATATCGCCACCGATTACCTGGCCGCCGGCATCGATCCCACCCGCTCGACGATGTTCATACAGAGCGAGGTGCCCGCGATCGATGAGCTGACGTTCTTCTTCTCCATGCTCATCCCGTTCAACCGCGTGATGCGCAACCCCACGCTCACGCAGGAGATCAAGGACAAAGACCTCGGCGACCACTACCCCTTCGGCTTCCCGCTGTACGCCGTCGGGCAGTGCGCCGACATCCTCGCCTTCCGGCCGGAACTGGTGCCGGTGGGGGAAGACCAGTTGCCGCACCTGGAACTCACGCGCGAGGTCGCCCGCCGGTTCGACCAGCTCTACTGCGGTGTGGATTCGCACACGTTAGATAAGGACTACGTCGCCGCCGGCGGCATCTTCCCGATCATCCAGCCGAAACTTGGCCGGGTGAAGCGCCTCGTCGGCCTCGGCGCGCCAAGTCCCGATGGCACGCTGCTGAAGATGAGCAAGTCGCTCAACAACGCCATCTTCCTCTCCGATGATTCCGACACCGTTCAGAAGAAGGTGATGGGGATGTACACCGACCCCAAGCGTCTCCGCGTCACCGACCCCGGCGAGACCGATCCCACGAAGAACCCCCTCTGGGCCTTTCACGAGACCTTCAACCCCGACACCGCCTGGGTCGACGAGCAACGCGACGCCTACCAGAACGGCAAGGTGGGCGACGTCGTCATCAAGCGCAAGCTGGTCGAGATCCTGAACACGCTCATCGCCCCCATCCGCGACCGCCGAAAAGCCTTCGAAGCCCGCCCGGATGACGTGATCGACGCCCTCCGCGTCGGCACGCAACGGGCGAACGTCGTGGCGGAGGAAACGCTCGCGATGGCGAAAAAGGCGATGAAGCAGGACTTCTTCCCGCGCAAACTGACGGTGGGGTGAGCGGTGGGGTGATGTTCTGTACACCTCTTCTGTAGGACAGGCATTCCTGCCTGTCTCTCCCCCCGTATTCCTCTCTCCCTGTCTTCTGTCTTTATCTTCTGTGGCACAGACATTCTTGTCTGTGTCTCCCCCCGTCTTTGAAAACAAAATCTAGGCCCCAATGCGCAAATGACCAAATCCCAATCAGAGGATGCTTCTCTGTGCTCTCTGTGGTTCATGTCCCTTCTTCGCGTCCGTCTTCGCAACCTTCGCGCCTTCGCGTTCTCTTGGCTTCTGCCTGCCACAACATGCCAAGGTAATAGGAAAACAGGGGGGAGACAAAGACAAGAATGTCTGTGCCACAGAAGAGAGTGGAGAAGACACCAGACGGGGGGAGAGACAGGCAGGAATGAGCATTCTGCGCCTGCCGGTTAAAGGCTTGCGCCAAAAGCAGTTGGCCTCCATGATTGAACTTACTCTTGCGAAGGGTTCAATACGATGGAGGCCAAACTGTTCGCCCACGTGTACCAACTGATCTTCTCGCTCGCCCACCCGCCGAGGCGGCGTCACCAGTTTGCCGATCAGTGGATCGTGCTGATCTACCTGTGGGCCACGCTGCACGACCGTCCGGTCGTCTGGGCCTGCGACGCTCGGAACTGGCCCGGCACGATGGAGGCGTCGCTGCCGGTCGACAGCACGGTGTCGCGCCGGCTGCGCACGGTCGGCGTGCTGCAGCTGCTCGAGCGTGCCATGGCCCGTGCCGCCGACCTGTTCGGGCCGCCGCCGCTGGTCAAGCAGCTCGACTCCAAGCCGCTGTTCGTCGGCGCGTGCAGCGGCGACCGCGACGCCAAGCGCGGCCGCGTCGCCAACGGCATCATGGCCCGCGGGTACCGCCTGCACTCGCTGAACCACGGGCGGGTCGTGCGCGCCTGGACGCGCTGGACACGATGAGCGCGCACGACAGCCGGAGCGGCGCGACGCTGCTGGGCCGCAGCCTCGACGGCGGCGGCGGGTACGTCGTGGCCGACAACGCCTACGACACCAACGACCTGCACGCCCTGGCGCAGGGCGGGCGGGCACCAGCTGATCGCGCCGCCCAAGGCGTCGGAGCGACACGTGCGGGACGCCGGCTACAACAACGTCCACCGGCTGCGCGCGTTGGACGCGCTGGCCAGCCCGCTGGAGTTCGCCGGGCAACCGGGCCGGTTCGGCGTGAGCCTGTACGGCCAGCGCGGGGCGATCGAGTCGTGCTACGGGGAACTGACGACGATGGGCCTGCACTACTTGCCCGCCTGGTCGCGCGGCCCCCGCCGCGTCGCCCTATGGACCGCCGCCAAGGTCCTGCTTTACCAGTGCCGGTGTGCCATACGCAAAGGACTTATGGCGTAGATGCAGAATGCTCAGGAATGCCTGTCCTACAGAAGAGCCAGGTGCGCGCGGCGAGAAGTCACGCACCTGCCCCCCACAACGAAAACGGCCGGCACGCTCCTAGCGTGCCGGCCGTTTAGAGCCTGCGATTCCTTTCGCACCTTCCCTGAACCACTCTGGCCGCCCTTAGCAGGGGGAGCGGCACCATTCTCACGCGCGTCGCTTGTCCAACCCAACCTTGCGATTGGCCCGGTAGCCCACCGGCAAGCGTCGCGTGGCGTCTCTCAAACGTTCGTCTCGCCGCCGTCCACTTCGGACAGGGGCTGCACCGTGTGGTGCGTCACCAGTTCGTCCAGGAACGCGGCCAATCCTTCCTCGCGATTCGAGCCGATCACGCGCTTGGCGACGGCCTTCGCTTCGGGTCGGGCGTTGCCCATCGCCACGCCCAGGCCGGCCTCGCGCAGCATGGGCAAATCGTTCATGTCATCGCCGATCGCGATGATCTCGCTCGCTAGAATGTTGTGCCGTTCGGCGACCTTTAATATGCCTTGCCACTTGTTCACCGCGGGGTCGAAGACCTCGACGATGTTCACGTTGCCGCTCGCGACGTAAATGCTGTGCGTCACGATGCGTTGCCCGAAGTGCTCGACCATCTCGGCGGCCACGGTGTCGGTCACGTCCCGGTCGCCCACGATGCTCACGCGGGCCGTGTGCTCGTGACCGAACTCGCTCAGCCGCGGGAAGCGTTCCACCTTGATCTTCGCGTGGCTGATCCAGTATTCGGTCGACGGGTGGAGCGGCGCGTCACCGCTGATCACGTAGTCGATGCCGCCGCTGGTGGTGACGTCCTGCACCGCCATCACACCCTGCCCGCGATCCTCAAAAAACCCGCTCACCTCGCGGGCCAGGGCTGGGTCCATCAACATGCGATGCAGCGCGACCTCGTTCTTCGTGTCCACCACCATCGCGCCGCCCACGAACACGGCACAGTCGTAGTGGGCCACTGCGTCGAGGATCGGCTTGCTCTCGGTCCAGTTCCGACCCGTCGCAAAACAGATCAGGATGCCGGCATCCAGCGCCCGTCGCACGGCAACTCGCGACCGCTCCGACACGTTGCTCGACGGGTCGAGCAAGGTGCCATCGAGGTCGATTGCTACCATTTTGAACTGCCGCATGGGGTGTCACCAACCTCGTGTGTGAAAATAGCGAACCTATTCCTGTCGTGCAACAACAACATTCGCAAGTGACGAGATATCCACACAACCTGTAGGTGCGGCTTGGTAGAAGGTAACTATCGGTGGATAGCGGCTGCTCCTCAGGATGACCGGCTATCCGAGTGGCTTATCGCCAGTCCAATGAAGAAAACCACCGGCGGCAAGCCGGTGGTCTTGTTAGGAGTAGAAGCGCATCGGAAGTCAGCGTCACACGCCGACCGCGTCGGGTTGGGGAGCTTTCCAAACGATGGGGAAGGCGTCGCCGGTCAGTTCTTCACCATCCCGTGCCGAGACGAACTGCTTCATCAGGTGCGTTCCACCGGCGAGGTAGCGGGTTTTTTCGGTCATGTAGTGCAGCGCGATTGCCCGCCGGGGGCGCTGGCTCAGGTTGCGGTTGCTGCCGTGCCACGTCAGCGAGTGGTGGTAGTGGACGTGGCCCTTCTTCACGGGGCAGGTGACGACATCGACTTTGTGCCCGTTGAAGTCCTTTACGGCCTCCATGTCCTCGAACGTCTTGAGCGTGTGGAGGAAGTCGATCGCGTTGCCCCACAGGTGCGATCGCGGCACCATGCGCATGCAGCCGTTGTCGGTGTCGACGTCGTCCAGTGCGACCCACGCCGTCACTTGCGCGTGCTTGGGCGTTAAAATGCCCCAGTAGGGCGAATCCTGATGCCACATGTTCACGCCACCCCCGGCCGCGGGCTTGAACTGGATCTGGTCGTGCCAGATGCGCAGGTGTTCGGCCCCCTCGTGTAGCTGCGCGACCTCTTCGCAGATCGTGGGACTGGCGATCAGATTGTAGAAGCCGTTGCTGGCCATCCACGTGTTCACGATTTGCCAGATCGGCGCTTCGGCCGATCCCATGTTGTGGACCAGCACGGGCTGCTTCACGGCCCTGTTCTCGCGGTCGGCGATCACGCGCAGGACCTCGGCCCGCAGTTCGTCCACCTGAGCGTCCTCCAACACGCGCCCGCCAAGCACGTAGCCGTTCTCATTCCAAAACGCGATCTGTTGTTCGTTCAGCATTGCGCGATCTCCTGTTCGTGTCTGTCGTACGTTCGACTTCGAAACAACAATGCCTCACGAATGGGCCGCCGCCCATGGCGGCGAGGCCGATGTCATGTCGAAAACAACTGCCGACGGAGTTGAGGCGGTTCCTTTACGAACGCCGGCCGGCGAGCAGGGCCTCGCGGAAGTGCGTGGGAGGCAGGCCATCGACGGCCCGGAAAACCTTGCTGAAGTGGAAGGGATCGGCGAAGCCAAGCTGGTGGGCAATTTGCTTGATCGACAGGTTAACGTTTGCCAACAGCCGCCTGGCTTCGGCGACGCGGGCCCGGCGGACGTACTCCATCGGCGCCACACCGGTGCGCCCGCGAAACAGGACGTTGAACCGGCTGGTGCTGAGGCCCGCGACGCCCGCGAGCTGTTCGACCGACATTGCTCTGGCAAGGTCGGCCAGCACGAAGGCAATCGCGCGGTCGATCCGCGCATTTGCCACGGGGTCGTCCTGCGTTTCGGGCATGGGTCGCAGCAATCGTGCGAGCAGGACGATGAGCTCGGCCGATGCCTCTACGGGACCGAGGATGGGGTCACCGGCGTAGGCCTTCACGATGCGAAGCAGGCGCGGTTCGGCCTCGTTCGCGGGGTTGGCGTACGCGACGCGCGGCACGGCGAGGCCGCCGGTCAATCGCACCGTGTAAGGGGTGCGGTCGCGCAATCCATGCTGGGGCGGCGGCACGTCGGGCGCGAGGTCGAAGTGAACGGCGACGTGTTCGACCACGTCGCTTCCAAGCTCGAACCGATGGGGGGCGAAGGGTGGGATGAACAGCAGCGTTCGTGCGGCACCGTCGTAGGAGATCGACTCGTCGCGAAAGACGAGCCGACCGCGGCCACGGAGGATGAGCACGAGTTCGTGATCGCGGATAATGCGTTCGTCGAGCGCCAGTCGCCCGATGACGCGATGGGCGATGCGAATGACGGGGCTCAGCCTGCCGGGCGACAGCGTCAGCAAGCGCGGGTGGCCCATCTTCGCAAATGGGGCCGACCGCTGTACGTCCACCGCGGCGGCGGCGGCGGTGTTGCGCAACCTTACTTGGGAAGAACTTCGCGGCATTCTCAGGCGTACCGCCAGTGCGAGCCCGTTACGCCGCCGGGGCGGCCAGCAGTTTCTCGGCGGTGGCGATCAGCTTGTCGAGCTTCACGGGCTTGTTGAAGTACTCGCTGACACCGAGGCTCTCGGCGTACATCTTGTGGCGGGCGCCCTGGTTGCCCGTGATCATGATGATGAACGGCTTGGCGTTCTTCGGCTTCTTGGCCTTGATCTTTTCGAGGACGAGGAAGCCGCTTCGACCGGGGAGCATCATGTCGAGGATGACCAGGTCGGGCGTGTTGCGCTCGGCCAGCTCGACCGCCTTGTTGCCGTTGCTGGCGGTCTCGATGGAGGCGCCGGTCGGTTCGAAGGCAGCCTGGATGGAAGCGAGGATGTCGCTGTCGTCGTCGACGAGCAGCACGCGTTTGCCTTCTAAATTCGTGGCCATGTTAGTGAGTGTCAGCCTGCTTGCGCGGATTGTCAAGGTAGACTCCCGCAACACCCGATAAAAGGCTCTGGAACCCCCGTACTTTTCACAGGGACAAGGATGTCCGTTCACGCGTCTAGCCATTCACCCCTCGGTTCGCCGATCGTCGTGCTCGATAGCGGGCTCGGCGGTTTGACGGTCGTGCGCGCCTTGAGGGCGGCGCTGCCGTTGGAACAGATCGTCTACTTCGGCGACACCGCGCGCCTGCCCTATGGTTCGAAGACCGCCGGCACGGTGCAGACGTTCGTGAAGCAGATCGTCGCCCACCTGCTGCCGTTGAACCCCAAGCACGTCGTCATCGCCTGCAACACCGCCACCGCTCTGGCCTTGCCGGCGGTTCGCGCGGAGTTTCCGACGTTGTCCATCAGTGGCGTGATCGACCCTGGCGCAAAGGCCGCGGTGATGGCAGCGGGGGCCAAGGCGGTGCCGGTGATCGGCGTGATGGCGACCGAAGCGACGGTGAAGTCGAAGGCCTACGAGCGGGCGATCCATCGCAGGCGCAGTCACGCGAAGCTGTTGCTGCGTCCCGCGCCGTTGCTGGTGCCGATTATCGAGGAAGGCCGGTTGCGCGAGGACCCCTTGGTGCGGCTTGCACTACGGCAGTACCTGAAACCCCTGATGGACCGCGGGCTGGACGTGCTCGTGCTGGGGTGCACGCATTATCCGATCCTGAAAGATGAGATCACGGCGATCGTGGGGCCATCGGTGCGCGTGATCGATTCAGCCGAGCAGTGCGCTGCCGACGTTGCCCGGCGGTTGCAAGCGCGCGGCCTGCGCCGCGCGGAAGAACCCGCGGGCGTGCCGTTCAAATGCTTCGTGACGGATGACCCCGACCGGTTCGCACGGTTGGGATCGCGATTCTTAGGCGTGCAGATCGAGCCGCCGACGCTCGTGAGTCCGGACGATCTGTACGCGACGCCGGGTTTGGCGCCGGTTCGGGTCGCGGGATAGTTGGACGCGCCCACATAGCCCCGGCTTGCCGGGGTTCTTCCTCCCAATCGAACGGAAAACCCCCAGCAAGCCGGGGGCTATATGGAGAGGTACCCACACACGAACCCATCCCGACGGAAATCACCTCGTCGGACGCTTGCGATTTGATCGCGTTCCGCCGACAACAAGGCTTGATGCGACGGACGAAACTACGACTGATCCTCCTTCCCACGCTACTGGCGGTTGGTTGCGCAACGCGATCACCCGACCAGTTGGACCCCATCGTCTACTACACGCAAAAGGACGCCGCCGAAGCGAAGGTGCAGGAGCGTCGCGCCACCGACGCGGCGGAGGACGACAGCAACCTGTTCGGCGCGATCGGCAGGCAGTTTTCACTGCTAAGCGAGCGGATGAACTCGCGCACGCCGATCGAGCTGGTGCGCAAGATGGAGAACGCCGAGTCGCCGCAACAGCGGTGGCAAGCGATCGACGAGCTGGTGGAGCGGGAGTTCGCCAAACGCGCGCCCTACACCGACCGGTATGCCGAGATCGCGATGGACGATCCGGACTATCTGGTGCGGGCCGTCGCGATTCGCGCGCTGAACCGATCCCGACAGGCCGGCAAGACGGACGTCTTCATCCGTGGCTTAAACGAACGCAGCGACGTGGTGCGCCTGGAGGCCGCAAAAGCGTTGAACAACCTGCCCGACCCAGCAGCGGCGCCGCCGTTGGTGGCACTGCTGACGAGCGACACGGAGATCGCGGACGTCCGCATCGCGGCAGCCGAGGCGTTGCGACATTACAAGCGCATCGAAGTGGCCCGCGCGCTGATCGCCGCGCTGACCGACCGCGACTTCGGTGTCGCCTGGCAGGCCCGCCGAAGCCTGCACCGGCTGATGGAGACGGACCTTGGGTACGATCAAGGCAAATGGCTGGCGTACATCACCGGCCCGGCGAAACCGTTCGGATGATCGGGTAGACGTCGATAGTTAGACCCCGTCATTCTGAGGTACGCCGAAGGATCTCCCCCCGTATTCGCTTTGGGAAGAAGAGATCCACCGGCGTCCCTCCGGATGACGATGAACCGATAACGCCATGCGCGCCCTCGTCTTCAACAACACCCTCGCCTACCAACCGCGTCACCCGGAACCGGCAGCAACGCTCGGCGATACCCTCGTGCGCGTGCGTCAGGCGGGCATCTGCGCGACGGATCTGGAGATCACCCGCGGCTACATGAACTTCACCGGCGTGCTCGGTCACGAGTTCGTCGGCGAGGTGGTGTCGTCGCCGCAGAAGGAACTGGTGGGCCAGCGCGTGGTCGGCGAGATCAACGTCGTCTGCGGACGGTGTGACCTGTGCCAGTCGGGATTATCGAGCCATTGTCGCAATCGATCAGTGCTGGGGATCGCTAAGCATGATGGTGCGTTCGCCGAACTGGTGCGTTTGCCCGCGATGAACCTGCATGTGGTGCCGAAGGGCGTCGATGATGACGCCGCGGTGTTCGTCGAACCCTTGGCAGCGGCGTTTCAGGTGTTGAAGCAGGTGAAACTGGATGGCCGCAAGTGGGTGACGGTGCTCGGCGACGGGCGTTTGGGACTACTGGTGGCCCAGGTGCTGCGGAACGCGGGTTGTCCGGTGCGCGTGATCGGCAAACATGCTGACAAACTGGCGATCTGCGAGAAGTGGGGCATCCGCAGTCGACCACTCGCTGACATCGTCGGTCGGCACGACCAGGACGTGGTCGTCGACTGCACCGGTAGCGCCAGCGGCTTTGAGATGGCGATGCAGATGGTTCGCCCGCGCGGCACGATCGTGCTGAAGAGCACCGTGGCGCAGGGCAAACCGTTGAACCTGGCGCCGCTGGTGATCGACGAGATCAACGTCGTCGGCAGTCGCTGTGGCCCGTTCCGCGAAGCACTGGCGGCATTGGCGGAAAAGAGCGTCGACGTGACGGGTTTGATCAGCCGGCGCATGCGGCTGGAGAACGGTGTCGAAGCGATGGACTACGCTGGGCGACCGGGCGTGCTGAAGGTGCTGTTGACGGTCGACTAGATCGATGAATCTGAACGGGACCATCAACGGCAGGTGAGGCTGATCTCACGGTTACCATTATGGCCAAAGAACTCGCGATCATCCTCAACAGTGGCAGTTTGAACAGCGCGGTCGTCACGGCGCTGGCGGTGCAGAAGTATCGGCCGATCATGCTGCACTGCGACGCGCTGGGGCGCAACGGCCCGCGGTTGCGGGTGGCGTACGACCAGCAGGTGGCGCACTTCAAGCCGTACCGTGAACATGCGCTGGCGATGCCGTTCCTGTCGACCTTCGAGCCCACCAGTAAGACGCCCACCGGTGTCGCCGACCCGCGCCAGCAGGCCGCGGTGGCGCCCACGGTGCTGCAAATGCTCCCCCTGATGGCGGCCGCGGTGCGGTTCGCGGCGCATTACCAGGCGGCGGCGATCTTCGTCGGGCTGCGCGTGGGCAGTGAATCGGACGGTCTGGCGCAAGCCAGCGAGTACATCCAGATCTGGAACGAGATGATCAACCAGCCGCTGGCCAACCCGGATCTGGAGGTCCAGGCTCCGCTGTTGGAACTGGAACCCTGGCAGGTGATCGACATCGGCGTGAACGTCAGCGCCCCCTTGGAGCGCGGCTGGAGCTGTCTGGAAGATGCCGACCAACCGTGCGGCGCCTGCCGTGGCTGCCGCGTTCGCGAACTGGCCTTCCAACAGTCCGGTAAAGCCGATCCCGCGATCGCGGTGCGCAAGTAGTGCGAGCGACCGTCTCGTCACGTCCGGTAAGCTCGTGCGTCCACGTCTACCAGAACCAATATCGCTCCATCCGTCACCCGCTTCACTCCATTGGCAGCCGTCTTCCAGTTGCTTCCCGCACGAATCGCACGCCTCTCGAACGGCCGCAAATTTTACGTGAGGAACGTTGCTGAGGCGTAAGTGGTCGGCCCAAATAGTCGATACATCTTCTGAGCGAGACCACCTCCAGCGATGGTGCTGCGGCAGGTCCGGACGGGCACAATCCTGATGAACGCAGCACTAATCGAGAAGATCCGCCAGTGTCCCAACCTGCCGTCGTTGCCGACGATCGCGATGCAGGTGCTGAACCTCGCGCAGCGGGCCGACGTCGACATCGCCGAGATCGCGCGCATCATCTCCAAGGATCCCGCGCTCAGCGGCAAGATCCTCCGCACGGTCAACAGCAGTTTCTACGGGCGCAGCCAGCACGTCAGCACGATCAGCCAATCGCTTGTGATCCTGGGCCTGCAGAGCGTGAAGACGCTGGTGCTGGGCTTCTCGCTGGTCACGAACCTTGCCAAGAGCAAGAGCAAGGGCTTTAAGCATTTAACCTACTGGAAGCGCAGCGTGTACGCGGCGACGGCGTCGCGCACGATCGCGGCGAAGATCAACCTGGTGCAGCAGGAAGAGGTCTTCCTGATCGCGCTGTTGATGGACATCGGCATGCTCGTGCTGGACCAGGTGATCGGCGAGGAGTACGGCGAGATCCACGCGGGCCTCACGTCGCACGGTGGCCTGTCTGCCGCCGAGCATGCGGCCCTGGGCCTCACGCACGCCGACGTCAGCGGCATGATCGCCGAGCAGTGGAAGCTGCCACCGATCCTGACCGAACCGATGGCCAAGCACCACACGCCCGAGCGGGTCGAGGACCCGGCGTTGCGTAAGCTGACCGAGGTGGTGGAGGCCGCCAGCCGCTGCGCCGACGTCTTCGTCGACGACTCCGCCGCCGGCGCCATCGCCGACGTGCGGGCGCGCTGCATGTCGCAGTGGTCGATGACCGAGGCCGATGCCGACGCGCTGCTGAACGAGATCGGCACGCGCACGAAGGAGGTCGCGTCGCTGTTCGACATCAACATCGGCACCGCCGCGTCGTACGAGGCCATTTTGAAGCGCGCCAACGAGGCGCTGGTCGAGATCACGCTGGCCAGCCAGCAGCAGGTCAGCACGCTGGCCGAGCAGAACGTGAAGCTGAAGAAGGCCGCTACGACCGACGCCCTGACCGGGCTGGCCAACCGCGCGACGTTCGACGAGTTCCTCGCGACGCGCTTCCAGGAAGCGATGGCGGGCGGCGCGCCGATCTCGCTGTTGATGCTGGACATCGACAAGTTCAAATCGGTGAACGATCGCTTTGGCCACCCGACCGGTGACGCCGTCATTCGCCACGTCAG
This sequence comes from Tepidisphaeraceae bacterium, assembly GCA_035998445.1. Taxonomy (NCBI): domain Bacteria; kingdom Pseudomonadati; phylum Planctomycetota; class Phycisphaerae; order Tepidisphaerales; family Tepidisphaeraceae; species Tepidisphaeraceae bacterium. The sequence goes on from DASYHQ010000033.1 coordinate 78,669, forward strand.
CAAGCTGCTGCAGAGCGCGGCTCGGGCGACGGACCTTGCGGCCCGGTACGGCGGCGAGGAGATGACGCTCGTGTTGCCCGGCACGCCGCGCGGCGTGGCGACCGGCATCGCCGAGAGCATTCGCCGTGCGATCGCGGCCAACCCGTCGAACGTGGACTCGGGCAAACTACCGGTGACCGCCAGCATTGGCGTCGCGACGTTCGAACCCAGCGGACCGCTAAAGTCACCCGCGCACCTCATCAAGGCCGCCGATCTTGCCGTGTATGCCGCCAAGAAGGGCGGGCGCAACTGCGTGAAGGTCTTCTCGGTGCCCGCCCCCGCCGCCAAGCCGGCGGCGTAGTTTGGGGCTGACAAGTCAGGGAATCGACGCCAAATGACCTCACGGGTTGTTTAGAGCTTCTCAATTAACCTGACACGTCATCCTGAGGTACTCCGAAGGACCTCATTGATTCCGCGGGTACCAAGAGATCCTTCGGAGTACCTCCGTATGACGGTCCGGCGGTATTTTAGAAGTTCCTATTAGGGCCGGTCCCTCTCCCATGTACTCATGGGAGAGGTTAGGTGAGGGTGATTGGTTCTTTCGAGAGTCGGCAGCAGTTCGAAATCACCCCCACCCAACCTACCCCGGAGTACCGGGAGAGGGGCCGGAGTGAGCCTGTTATGACTACGGGCACGACTCTGTACGCTCAATCATCCGTTCGTTTGCGGTCGCCCGCCTCTTCGCGTACCCTCCCTGGCCCATGAACTCCGCGATCGTTTTCATCACACCACCGTGATAGGCTATACAGCCGTTTTGCCCGTGCGCCAGTGTCCGCTGCTGCGCATCTCCCGTTATTCCAGTGCTCACCATCGTCCCCGGCCCAACGGTCGCGGGATTGCTTTTCCCCATCGGATGCTCACCCATGCTCAATTTTTTCCGTTTCCGGCAGGGCAATGTTAAAGACGATGTCCTCTCCGGCCTCACCGTAGCGTTGGCCCTGGTGCCCGAGGCGGTCGCGTTCGCGTTTGTCGCAGGGGTGTCGCCGATCATCGGGTTGTACTCGGCGTTCTTCCTTGGGTTCATCACCGCGATCGTGGGTGGCCGTCCAGGCATGATCAGTGGGGCGACCGGCGCGATGGCGGTGGTGATCGTCGGGCTCGTGGCGACGCACGGGATCGAATACATGTTCCCGGCCGTCCTCCTCTGCGGATTGTTTCAGTTGGGCGCCGGCATCGCGCGGCTTGGGAAGTTCATCCGCATGGTGCCTTACCCGGTCGTCCTTGGTTTCGTGAACGGCTTGGCGATCGTGATCGGCATGGCGCAGCTGGGCAGCTTTAAGACCGTTAACCCGATCGGCGAGTTAACGTACCTGAACGGCCCCCCACTCTGGATCATGCTGGCGCTGATGGCGCTAACGATGGCCATCATCTGGCGGCTGCCGAAGCTCACGCGCGCCGTGCCCGCGTCGTTGGCGGCCATCCTGATCGTCTCGGGCATCGCGGTGGCAATCAATAAGACGGCCGGGCCATCGCTGAAGCCGCAGGGGAGCGATAATGCGGTGCTTACCGTCGGCGACATGCTGGTGAGCAACGCCAAGGCCAAGGCCGTTGCCGACCTGAAGGGCACGACGCTGCTGGCCGAGGGGCAAACGCCTGCCGGCCCGGGCGGCGCGATGACGCGCAACAAGCCGGTCGCCGCGATTACCGGCACGAATCAACCGGTCGATGAAGCGCCCGTTCCCAGCGAGGCGGTCGTGGCGGCGATGAACAGCGTAACGAAGGAGTCGGCCGGCATCGCGGCAGGCCTGCCACGCCCGTTCTTCATGCAGTACGCGTTGCCGCCGATCACGCTGGAGACGCTCTGGATCATCCTGCCGTTCGCGCTCGTGCTGGCGGGGGTGGGGCTGATCGAGTCGCTGATGACGCTCACGCTGATCGACGAGATCACCGAAACGCGCGGCCAGGGCAACCGCGAGTGCATTGGCCAAGGCACCGCCAACCTCGTCTGCGGTTTGTTCGGTGGCATGGGTGGCTGCGCGATGATCGGCCAATCGCTGATCAACGTGAACTCCGGTGGCCGGGGGCGCCTGTCGGGCATCACGGCGGCGGTCTGTTTGCTGGCGTTCGTGCTCTTCCTGTCGCCGTGGATCGAGATGATCCCGATGGCGGCGCTGGTGGGCGTGATGTTCATGGTCGTCATCGGCACGTTCGAATGGGCGTCGCTGCGCATGTTCGGCAAGGTGCCGGCGAGCGATCTGCTCGTCATCTGGCTGGTCGCCGGCTACACCGTCGTCATGCACGATCTGGCGACGGCGGTCATCCTCGGCGTGGTGGTGTCGGCGCTGGTCTTCGCGTGGCAGCACGCGACCCACATCGGCGCGGAAGTGAAGATCGACCCCGCGACGGGCCGCAAGACGTACCAACTGCATGGGCCGTTGTTCTTCGCGTCGACGCAGTCGTTCAAGGAGATCTTCGACCCCAAGAGCGACCCGGACGACGTCGTGATCGACTTCTACTACACGCGCGTCTACGACCAGTCTGGCATCGAAGCGATCAACTTCCTTACCGAGAAGTACACGCAGGCGGGCAAGCGCCTTCACCTGACGCACCTCAGCTCCGAGTGCCGCCAACTGCTGACCCGGGCGGGTGATCTGGTCGAGGTGAATTATTCGGAAGACCCGCAGTACCACGTGGCGACGGACAGGCTGGGGTGAAAGGCGAGTCGCGCTCCGGTCCCTCTCTCATGTACTCATGGGAGAGGGTAGATGAGGGTGAATTTCGAGATGCGAATGACCAATGCCCAAACCAGAATGACCAATGAAATCCCAATCACCAATGTCCAAACGGCACCGGCGCAAGTAATAGTCTTCGTTGGACATTGGTGCTTGGACATTCATTGGTCATTCGGATTTGGTCATTGTTTTTTCTCACCCGTTCGTCATTCGAAATCACCCCTTCCCTAACCTCTCCCAGAGCATGCGGGAGAGGGACCGGAGGGACGCCGGGCCGTTACGCCTTCCAGAACAGCAACTTTCGACCGGCGCGGAGGACGTTCGAGCGGATCTTCAGGACGCGCACGCGAAGCTCGAGCTTTTGCAGCGCGAGGTCTTCGGGGACGATTTGCAGCGCGGTGTGGACGGCCGAAAGCGCGTCATCGTGGCGGCCGAGGCGTTCGAGGGCGATGGCGAGGTTGTAGTGCGAGCTGATGTTCGACGGCTCCAGTTCGATCGCCTTCTGGCAGCTCTCGATGCCGTCGGTGAACTGGCGGCGCATGAATTGCGCGATCGCCAGGTTCTGCCAGCCGCTGACGCGGTTCGGTTCCTGCTGCACCAACCGGCGCAGGCAGGCGACGGCGGCGCGGGGTTGGCCGGCGTCCATCAGCAGGTTGCCCAGCTCAAGCAGCGTGGTGGGATCGGTCGGCCGAAGCAGGATCTCGGCCCGCAGGTGCTTGCGGGCGGTTCGGCGGTTGCCCCAGGCGTGGTACACCTCCGCCAGCCGTAGGTGGGCGGCGGGATAGGTGGGGTCCAAACGCAACGTCTGTTCGAACGCGGCCGCGGCATCGTCGTGCCAGCCTTTGCGCGCCAACCAGCGGCCAAGGCAGTAGTGGGCCGATGGATCTTCCGGTGACAGCTCGATCGCCCGGCGAAACTTCTCACCGGCCTCGTCCAGCCGATCCATGTCGATCAGCAGTTCGCCGAGGTCCAGCAGCGTCTCGGTGTCGCCGGGGTTCCGCCGCAGGCTTTGCAGGTAGAACTGGCGGGCCTGCTCGAACTCGCCCTTGTTCCAAAGCGCTTCAGCGATGCAGACGCGCACGTGCGGGTGGTTGTCGTCCAGCTCCAGCGCGCGGCGCCAGCACCAGATGGCCTTGTCGAACAAATTGCGGTCGGACAGCGAGCAACCGATGTTGTAGAAGCAGTGCGGGCACTCGTCCTTGATCTGCCGCGCGAGGTAGAACATCTCCTCGGCCTTCTCGTGGTCGCCGAGCTCGGTGTAGGTGATGATGCGGTTGCAGTAGCTCAGTTCAAAGTTCGGGTCGACCTGCTCGATCTTCTCGAACGACGCGAGCGCGTCCTGATGCTTGCCGACACGTGTGAGGTCGACGCCGAGATGATTGAGCGATTGCAGGTCGTTGGCGTCGATCTCGATCGCCTCACGGTAGGCCTCGATCGCCTCGTCGTACCGCTGCATCTCGTCGAGCGTGAGGCCGACATTGAACAGCCAGGACCCGTTGTAGGGGTTGATCGCGATGGCCGCGCGTAGGTGGTCCAACGCCTCCTGCCAGCGCTGTTGTTCAAACAGCTCCTGGGCCTTCTCCACCCGGCGCTCGGCGTCATCCCAATCGTTCATAGGCACGTCATCAGATGGGCATTAATCTCTGCCTGATGTCCGATAATGTAACGGGCGATGCGCCGGAATGGCAAGCGCTATGGGCAAGGCATTTCCGGCCCCTCGTTGGGTGTGCCGGGAGCAGAGTTCGTCAGGGTTCCGTCGAACTGGCGACAATGACCAATGACCAATGACCAATGACCAATGACCAAACCCGGATGACCCATCAAAACTCAATGACCAACAACCAATGACCAGGAAGAAGCCTCTTCATTGGACATGGGGACTTGGTCGTTCATTGGTCATTCGGGTTTGGTCATTAGTCATTTCAAAATCTCCCGCTCCAAGCGTCACGAGGAGAACGGTCGAACGCGGATTGAAATTCCACGCCTACCGTGCCGGTTCGGCGCCGCGCCACTTGTAGGCGCCGGGCGCGAACTGTTTGAACTTGCTCTTGCCGGCGAACTTGGCGCTGACGAGATCGATCGACTTGATGTAGCGGTCGAACTCGGGGTTGTTGCGGATGCGGTCGAAGCCCTTCGTGCCGACCACGCTGAACCACGTCTTGGTGCCAGCCCAGTTGGGCAGCCCACGGATGACGGTGGCCTCGATGTTGTTGTCGGCGAGCTTCTCGACGGCGGCCATGGCGTCGTCGGCGTTGGGGTAGCTTTGGATGACGACGTAGTTGTAGCCAATGACGCGGGCCTTATCCTGCACGATCGAGGTCGCTGGCGTCCGACCGTTCAGCGCCGCCGTCGCGTCGACCTTCGGCGCCGTGAACGCCGATGCGTTGGCCGCGACGTTGGCGACGGCGGGTGACGATCCGTCGTCCTCGTTGCCGTGCGCGGGGGTCAGGGGGCTGGCGCTGGCCAGGTCCAGCACGTCGGGCCGGGCCTGGCTGGAGAGCAGGTCGGCCGACGATTCCTCAGCGATCACCGGTGACGGGTGCAGCTGAAACCGCTGGCCGGTGACGAACCCCACCCCGAACACCGCCATGAACATCAAGCCGAACGCGACCGTGTGCGATGAGGGCAGCACGAGCTTGAACGCGCTCAGGCCGCCGGACGGCGACCCGCCGCCATCGTCGCGCGGGCTGGGCGCGACCGAGACGGGCGCGTCGGAAAAGCGTGGCGTGGGGGCAGCCATCGCGCGGGGCGCGGAGGCCTCCATCAGCGACGACAGGCCGCCGTCGCGCTTCTTCGACTTGAACCACCATCGGGGGGTATCAAGCTTAGATTCCTTGGATTTTTCACGGTTTTTACCGTGAATTACCTCAAACAGCGCCGCTGCCTGCTTGCCTCTGGCCATCCTTGACCTCGCAGAAGTATCGGCAGCGCTCCGCGCTACCGGGTGAAGCGGAACTTCACCTTTGCCCCAAGTTACTCGTCAATCGACCTCAAGCCCCACAGCATCGTTACGACCGCACCGCCTTGCCCGTTCGTTGCAATCGTTATCGAGTGACAAAGCGAGGGTACGGTGCGCGCGAATCTGGGTCAAGGGAACGGGCTCGGCTGGCAAAACAATCGTACGGTTGGCGCAGCGGTTCGCGAAAACGGAAAGAGGAGCCATGCAACGACCCGTGATGAACCCCAACTATCTGGACGACGCCGCCCAGATTGCGCCACCGAAGCGAAACCGCGCACTGGGCCTGTTATGGCGCGGCGTGCGGTTGGCGTGGCGGTTCCTGATGAGCCGTCCGTTGGCCAGGCGGTCGCGCGGGATGAACCCGGACGACGCCCAGCGACCGATCTGGCGGCTGGCGTGGGGGCTGATGTACCGCGTCGCGTTCCTGCCGTTCGCCGCCGCGGTCGTCGCGGCGCTGACGGTGTACGCCGGCACGCACCCGACGGTCCCCCCGATCGAGCGCGACCCGATCACGGTCGGCGTCTACTACGACCCGGTGGTCTTCGTCACGCGCGACGACCACCGGCTGGAAGGATGGCTGGCGCCTGTGCTCGATGCCCGCACGGTCCTCGAACAGAAGGAAAAGGTCTTCGGCTCGAAGTACCCGGCCGTCGTGCTGGTGCACGATCATGGCAACTCGCGCGAGCAGATGTTGCCGCTCGTGCGCCCGCTGCACGAGGCGGGCTACGTGGTGCTGACGATCGGTCTGCGCGGTGACGGCGCGCTAAGCGATAGCGGCAGCACGTTCGGCCTGAACGAGTCGCTGGACGTCGCCGCGGCGGTCGAACTGTTGCGCCGCCGACCGTTCGTCGACCCGTCGCGCATCGGGGTGATCGGCGTCGGCACCGGCGCGCTCGCCGCGACCTTGGCGACCACACAGGACCCGAACGTGCGAACGTTGATCGCGCTGCGGCCGCCGGCAAGCCTGGACGACCTGCTGTACGACCACGTGGTGCCCGAGCGGCTGCCGTGGATTGGCTCGCTGTGCCGCTGGACGTTCGAGATCGCCTACGGCGTCAACACCGGCGACGCCGCCAGCGACCGCCTGGCCGCTACGCTCGACCGTCCGAGCACGCTCGTGCTGCGCAAGGTGGGTGGCATGGATGATACGACGCTGAACGAGAAGATCATCGACCACCTGTTCCACCACCTGCACAAGCCGCAGACCGCCATGGTGAGTGAGAAATGAATTGATGTCGGGAAACTGGGCCCCCTTCCAACATATAGCCACCGGCTTGCCGGTGGTCTTTCTTTCAATCCAACAGAAGACCACCGGCAAGCCGGCGGCTATGTGAGGGGGAGGCCAGATTCCGCATCACCCGAAGGCCATGCCCGCAACGCGATGCCCGGCTTGCGCCGCGACGTTGATCTCGGCGATCGGCGCGCTGCCAGCGGCGGCGTGCCAGAGGACGAGGCGCTGGCGGTCGGCGGTAATGGCGGCGACGTGCGTGGCACTGGCAGCCACGGCGCGCAGGCCGACGTGCCGGCTGACGTATCGCGTGACGAGCGTGTCGTCGAGGCCCAGGCAATCGATGCCGCCGTCGCGCCGCGCCAGCAACAGCCGCGAGCCACCCAGCCAGGGCAGCGTCGCCGCGGCCGCGATGGGGCCACCGGTGGGGCGGGTGTCGGTCGCGCGGAACGTGCCGACGGCCAGCAGGATCAACAGGCCACCATCGGTCAGCACGAGCAACCGGTCACCGTCCGGCAAAAGGTCGGCGATCGCGTCGCCGGCGTCGTACGCCTCGCGCAACCCAGCGGGGCTGGCAACGTAAACGCGCGAGCCGGCGAAGAAGGCGTGCGTGCCGTCGCTTAGTCGCGATAGTCCCCCGGCACCGGCGTACTCACCGTGCCGCACCACCGGTGCCGTAAGTTCACTGTTGCGCCAGCAGACGAGGCCGGCCTGCGAATGCGTGGCCCACAGTTCCTGCGTCTCGGGAAACTGCGCGATCGCGTTGAAACCCAGCGGCGACGTGGACTGCGGGTCGCTATAGATATCGACCGTTGAATCAGCGGATATGTCGGAGAAGCATTCAACACCGCGCTGGCCACCCAGCGCAAAGCGGTCGCCATCGATGCGTTGCACGCATCGCAGCGCGCCGATCGCCTCGTCTGCTTCCCGAACGAGCTTGACGGCGTTCGCCGCGTCGTTGGTAAGGTCGACCTGAAGCAGTTTTCGACCCGCCACAATGTGCAACGGCGTTCTGGCGCGCCCTTGTCCCCCAGCCCCGAGGGCGGCGGCCAACGCCGTCGGGCGGTCATGCGGCGCGATGGACTGCAGAAACGCCGGTGGCAGGGCGGTCGCGCTCGCCATCACGCTGGCCAACTCGGTCGCGCGGCGGAGGTGCTCGGCCCGCTCGGTGGCGTCGGTCTCGGCACGCGATCGCTCGGCGGCCCGTTGATTGGCCAGCTCCAGCGTGGTGCTGCGCAGTCGCAGGTCGAACGGTGGCAGTACCTCTAAGCCGCTGGCGAACGCCATTTTCTCGCACGCCTTTGCCAAAGCCGCCGCCGCGTGGTCGGCGGCGGGTTCCGTGAGCGCGTCGGTCACCGTCTGCGTCGCGAAATGCGCCGTCGCGGCTCGCGTTAGCACATCCGAAAAGTGCCGCACGACGTCGGCAACGGTCACCGCATCGCGGTCGTGCATCAGCACCTCGACCACCATCCGCCGATCGTGCACGTCCTGCGGCACCGCGACGCTGAAGCTCCAGGCGCCCTGGAGCGTGTGGCCATCCTGTGTCGTCACCCCGTCAAACTCCCAAACCGCCCGCCGGGCTTCGGTGGCGAACGTGACGCCCGTTTCATCGCGCCGACTGAGTTCGTTGTTGCGCAGGTCCATCGTCGTTTCAGCTTAACAGACGTCGGTGGGAAATCGCGTTACGGACCGACGTCGCCTTTCGAATCACCCGGCGAGGTTCGAGTCATCGAAAAAAACGAAACGTCACCTATTGACGAAAGTAACAGCGATTGTAGAGTGAGACTCAATCTCAAGGAGTTTGCTTGATCCGTTCTTTTAGTCTCGTCCTCACCTTAACCTGCATCTCCGCCGCATCCGTTCGGGCGGATTTCATCGACGTGAACCTTTCCGGAAACACGAGTTACGACGGTTGGGACACGTTCAACAGCACGGCGTACCCCAACTACGGCGGTTACCCGGGTACGACCGTTTGGCCGGCGCCTATCGGTTCGTCGATGGCCGGCTCGGGTGACGCGGCGTTGAGCAAGATCGGTGGCAGTGGCTATCCGTCGACCTCAACCGGCCAGAACTACATCTACTCGACCCGCTCCGGCGCCGCGGCGGCGAGCACGGACCCGTCGGTCGTCGTCGGCACGTTTGGCCTTGGCGATGCGTCGCCCGTCGCCGACCTGGAAACCGTGGTCTTCCAACTCCGCATCTCCTACTGGACCTCGCTCGGCCAGCCCTTCCCGACCGGTGTGATGCCGACGATCAGCTACAACAACGGTACGCAGGCGCTGCCGGCGACCCTGTCGACGCTGGTGGACTCTGGCCCGTTCTCATCGACGTACGGTGACGGCATCGCCGACGACTGGGCGTTCCAGTGGGACCTGAGCGGCATTCAAGAGCCGATCACGTCGTTCCAGGTGAACTACTCGGTCACCAATCACGCCCAGCAGTACGAGATGCGGCTCGACCAAAGCGACGCGTTCGCGGCGGTCGTGCCGGAACCGGGTTCGATCGGTTTGGTGGCGATGGCAACCTTCGCGCTCGCTGTGTGCCGTCGACGGGCTGGGGCACGCTAAGCGTTGATCGGGATGCGGGTCTGCATCGGGAGGGTGCCACGGTGCCGCGCGCCGGTGGCAATGGTCGACAGTAAAGCGGGAACACAGGATGGTCATCCATCAGTACATCCCATCGTCGCCGGTCGGCTTCGATCGGCCTGCCCGTACGGCACGGCGGACGAAGCGCCGCAACTGGCGAGCGTTCACGCTCGTTGAGCTGCTGGTGGTCATCGGCATCATCGCCGTCCTGATCTCGCTGTTGCTGCCGGCGATGTCGAAGGCGCGGGCCAGTTCCCAGCAGCTGCGCAGCGCCAGCAACCTACGCCAGATGCTTCTGGGTTACACGATGTATCACCAGGAGAACAAGGGCTGGTTGTTGTGGGGCTATCCGCCCAACACCGTCAGCGGCGTGCCGGTGACGGTGTACCACCCGCAGTCGGAGCAGACCCTTGGGGCGCTGGTCGCCGACCGGTATCCTTGGCGGTTGCTGCCGTACGTGTCGGAGGTGTGGCAGATCATCCATGCGCACGACGAGTGCCCGCCGATCCCGCAGAAGACGGACCCGGACAAGTGGGACAAGGCCTACATGCTCAGCCTTAGCCCCACCTTCGGCATCAACGCGACCTACCTCGGTGGGCACAAGTACTTCGGTGGGTTCGATGGGGCCAACGACAATCGGCCGATCACGCGAAAGCATGTGGCGTTCAAGTCGTCGGACGTTCGACGGACGTCGGAGATCATCGTCTTCGCCGACGCCCGCTCGTTCACCGAGGGCCAGTGGGACGGCATGGGCCTGAGCTACCTGACGCCCCCGCGGTCCAACGGACTGAACTGGGTCGTTGCGAACAACAAGTTTCAGGTGCTGAACGTGGCTCCCGGAATCCCGCTGGGCATTCCGCAGGGTTGGTTCACCAATCGCACCGTTACCGGGTTTTTCGATGGGCACGTCGAGGCGTTGCTTCCATCGGAACTGACCGACATGCGTCGCTGGGCCGTGCGGGCCGAGACGCCGGATTACGATTACGTACCATAAGATGGAGCTGCCGCGACCGGCGTTGCACCGGGCTCAGTGGTTCGCTTCTTTTCAAAAACTGGAAGGACGCTATGTCTTCGACTGCTACATTGACCGATCAGGGCGCCCGCATTCGCGAGGCTTACCTTGCCAACCCGAACCAGATGACCGTCCTGCTGGCGCGCCAACTCGGCGTGCCGGAACTGGAGGTCATCCGCGCCATTCCAGCCGAGAGCTGCACCGAACTGGATGCCAGCAAGTGGGAAGACCTGATCCGTTCCTTCGACGTGCTGGGGAACGTGCACGTGATCGCGACCAACTCGGTCGTCACGCTGGAGGCCTTCGGCACGTTCGGCAACTTCAGCCTGACCGGGCCGTTCTTCAACGTGCAGACGAAGTCGCTGGACATGCACATCCGCCACGCGTCGCTGCGGCACGTCTTTGCGATCCAGAAGCCGGGCCATATGGACGGCGTAAACACGCTGAGCTTCCAGTTTTTCGACGAGCGCGGCGCCGCTGGTTTCAAGGTCTTTCTCACCTTCGGTGGCAAAGCGCCACCGGCGGAGAAGGTGGCGCAGTTCGAGGCGATCCGGGAGCGGTTTAAGCTGAGGTGAACCGCCGGCGGAGATTCGGGTGAATACGCAGTCCGGTCCCTCTCCCATGTACTCATGGGAGAGGTTAGGTGACGGTGATTTGTTCTTCCGAATGTCATCAGCAGATCAAAATCACCCTCACCTAACCTCTCCCGGATTACCAGGAGAGGGACCGGAGAGACCGCGACAGATGAATCCGTCGTTGCCGCCATCTTCTGCACCTCGCGACGCGTCGGCCGTTGTCGACTCCTCGCGCTTCACCCGCGATGAAATGCGGCGGGTTGGCACCGCCACCCTCATGCTCGTGGTGGGGGGATACGCGATCATCCTCGGCATCACCATTATGATGGGCTTCTACAGCTCGCTGGCCCACAGCGGGCCCAAGGCGGTGCTGGACGGGGCCGTTATCGCGCTGCTGTTGCACCGCGGGCGATGGCGTTGCTGGACATTGGCAGGGGTGGTGTACGCGTTCACGCTGTTGCTGCTGCTGGGCAATCCGTACGTGTTCGGTGTCATCGTGATGGCGGGGCTATTCAGCGCCGCGATCGGTCGCGCGACCGACCCCCTGGGCCGCACGACTGCGATCGCGGTGGCGGCGGTGGCGTACGAGATTCTGGCCGGATTCGGCATGCCGATCCGCATCCTGCTATCCACCACTGGCGACGAGCCGATCCTCTGGGGCCTGTGGTTCGCCGAGTGGCCACTGCGGGCGATCGGCGCGCTGCTCGGCGTCTGGCTGGCACTGCGGTTCCTGCGCCGGCGGACTTCGGAATCTCCCGGAGCGATTTCCGAATCAACCACTTCAACCGTTCCGATCGATGCTGCGCGTGCGTTGAAGACCCAGCCGATTGCAACCGCATACGTTAAGGGTGCGCCAGCCGCGGGCCTGCGGCTGGCGATGTCGATAGTGGCGTGCTTCCTGCCGGTGATGATCGAGTCGTGGGCCGTGCTCGGCGCGATTGCCGGCGCGTACGTCATTTATGCGTTGTGGGCCGGCCTGCGGTGGCGGGTGCTGCACACGCTGGCGGGGCTGGCGTACGGCTGGCTGGTCTTCGCGATCGCCAGTTACGCCTGGCATCGGGATCTGGATCGTTCGATCGACATGCTGCGCACGTTCGCGCTGCGATTCGCGCCGTTGGCGCTGTCGTCGGCCGTGCTGGTGACGACGGTTCGCCCGGTGGACATGGTGCGCCTGTTGCGGGCGTGCTTCGTGCCAGCGGTGGTCATCTTCCCGCTGTCGCACGTCTTCCGCGGCATCCCACAGAGCCGGCGCGAGTTTGGCCACAGCATCGCGCAGATGCGCCGCGACGGCACCTGGCGCGGCCCGCTCTCCTTGTTCCGCCGCCCCCGCGCCATTGCCCGCGGGTTGCTCGGTCCGCAGTTCCGCAGGTGGGCAGACCAACTTGCGGAGTGAATCTCAGACAGTCGGAACCCGATTGGCGTCATCCTAAAAGTACGTGGACGGATTTCTTCATCTCGCGCGAGACTGGTGTGCTGTACTGGCGATACGCCTTGCCACTGAAGTGGCAAGGCCGCGTGGGCGTGTGCGGTAACTGAATCTGAACCACGCACCCGAAGCACACCGTGTCATTGAATCGCCCCAGCCTTCTACCTTCTCCCCGAGTTCTCCCTTGCCGCCCTCCGCCGTGCAACATACGATGCGGGCTCACCTTGGCGAAGGAGCCCTTGATGTTGCGACGCGTCATTCTCAGTGGAACAGCGATGATGTTGGCGGCGTCGGTCCTCGTGGCCAAGCCGGGCGTCGTGAAGACGCCCGACGGCGCGACCTTTCAAGGCGACGTGACGACCGACGAGCGCTCGGTCACCATTACCAACAAGAGCGGCATCGAGACGAAGCTCGATCGGCGGAACGTCGCGTCGATCGAGTACCTCGCCAGCCCGGCCGAGGAATTTCAGCAGCGCATGTCGCAGCTGAAGCCCGACGACGTCGAGGGCCGCATCCAGCTGGCCCGCTGGGCCTACGACAATCGGCAGTACGCGCAAGCGCGCGACGCGCTCGACGCGGCGTTGAAGATCGACCCCAACAACCGCGACGCGACCGACCTGCTTGAAACCGTGCAACGGCAGGTGCGCCTCGAACGCAGCACCGGCAACAATGGCAATGCTGGCAACCCGGCGCCTGGCGCTGGCCAACCTGCGGCGGCGCCCGCTGGTGGGGCTGGCGGTGGCAACGCTGAACCGGCGGCCGAGGCGCCCCCGGAGCCGCCGCAGCGGGAGGGGGAAAAGTTCCTCTCGCCAGAGCAGGTCAACGCCATCCGGCAGTTCGAGTGGAACCGAAACGATACGCGCGTGCGCGCTCGCCTGAAGGGTGACGTGAAGAAGCGCTACGTCGACTACACCGCCGGCAACCTGCGCGACTTCAACGCGATGAACGTGATCGACCAGGCGTGGGAGATCTTGACCAAGGGCACGCCCGAGATGCGGAAGGACGTGGAGATTCTGACCGATCCGGCGTCGATGATGGAGTTCCGCAGGCCCAACGTGCAGGGCAAAATCCTCGCCGGCTGCGCGACCGCCGGTTGCCACGGCACCGCGGGCGCGGGTGGGTTCCAGCTTTACACCGCCGGTGACAACGAGGCGGTGGCCTACACGAACTTTTACATTCTGCAGAAGTACCGCCAGAGCGTGGACGGGGTCGAGCGGAAGATGATCGACCGCGCCAATCCCGAGAGCTCGCTGTTGATCCAGTACGGCCTGCCCGCCGATCTGGCCGAGACCGATCATCCTGCGGTCGGCACGTACAACGGCATCTTCCGCAATCGCTCGGATGCGACGTACAACGCCATCAAGAGCTGGATGGGCCAGTCGCTGGCGTTGATTCAGCCGAGCTACGGCATCGACTTCACACCCCCCAGCACGCAACCCGCCACCACGGCGCCGGCCGACGCGGGGCAGTAATGTCACCGCTGGTTCACCTGTACCTGATCGTCGCGGTGACGGTAGCCGCGTACCTGATCAGCCGGTTCGACCGTCGCCGCCACGGCCGCGTGCTGCAGCGCGTCGCCGCCGAGTTGGACATGAACTATTCGGCCGCCGATCCGTTCGGCCTGGCCATCCGCATCGCCGACCGCTTTCCGGTGCCCGGCGCGGCGCGGCTGTCGATCGGAGACCTCGTCTACGGCATCCAGGGCAACCGCTATCGCTACATCTTCACGGCCCATTACACCGTTGGCGCCGTGCGGATGAAGAAACGCGCTAGCCGGGTCGTGCTGTACTCCGAACCCGCCAACCAAGGCCCCCGCGGCACCACCGAAGGCGACATCCGCACCGCGTCGCAGGCGCTATCCTGGGCCGACCAGTACCGCGCCTTGGGCCGCTTACAGGCAGTTGATGCCCCTGGCGCATCGGTCGCCTCTGCCCCCGCTTCGCACTTACAGCTTTGACGGCACCCGCACCCGCCTGCCGAGCATTTAAGGTTTCGGCGTCACCCGTTGCGCCGTCGCGGCGTCGATATGACGGCGGAGGCCGTCGGGGTCGCACCATTGTTGGCGGGCGACGATCACGCCGTCGCGGCCGATGACGAACGCGCTGTGCGCGCCGGCCCGGAACTTCACCGCCACCGGATCGTCCAGTGAATCGACCGCGACCGCGCGCAGAGGCTTGAGGATCGCCCGCATGTTCTCGGCGGCGCTCATGCGGGCCGCCTCGTCGGGGTGGCGGGGGATCGAGACCTTATCGTCGCGATTGCGCGCCACGTCCCACTCGCCGGCCGGGTAGGCCTCTGCGGTGTAGATCGTGATGAACTCCGCTCGCCCTGAGTATTCCTTCGCCAGCGCGTCCATCGCGATCGTCCGATACCGGAACGGCGGCGCTGAATAGCTGCCGAACTCGATCACCACCACGCGATTGGCAAATGCTGCAGACTTCACTAGTCCCGATGGCAGACGCTTCAGCGTGAAATCGGGGATCGCGGCGCCCACGGCGCCGGTGAACGGGCCATCCGCGTTATCGATCGGCTTGTCGCTCGCGGCCGGTGTTGCGGCGGGGGCCGGTGTTTTATTCGCGATGGCGTCGGTGGCGACCGGTGGGGTCGCGGGCGGGGCGGTTGGCCGTACTTTCGGGGGTGGCGTTGGCGCCTGGGCCGCTGGTCGCGCCTGAACCTGCTGATGGTCGCGCAGGACTTTCTGTTGGTCGGGCGTCAGGATCTCCGCGAGCTTTCGGCGACCATCGCCCATCACCTGCCGATAGGTGTCGCGGCGATCCTCCGGCGCCAGGTTGGGCAGATCGCGCAACTGCGTGCGAAGCTCGGCCAACAGGGCGTCGGCCTTACTCTTCTGATCAGCCGACAGCCCCACGTGCGACAGGGCCGCCTCAAGCCGGTCGATGACCGGTTGTACGCTCACGCCGCGTTCGCTTGCGGGCACGGTCGCCGGTGCCGTGGTCGGCATCGGTTGCGCAGTCGCCACTGCGTTCAATAGCAACAGCATCGCGATGGCAACGGGAGTGGATCGCATTTGAATCCGGATTATACGCCACCGCGACCATGGCGGGCCAGCTCAAACGAAACGGGTCGGAAGAACGCGCAGGGTGGTTTCAAAGCCGACTTTTCCTTGTCCTCAAATGACGGTCTTCGAACCGCTTCTTGTCACGTCCCGACAGCTTCCGATCGGCAAACGAACCGCGATGCGCCCGTTATCGGTCGCAATTGTTCCTGTCCCTTACGCCACAGCAGTTTGACGCTTTCGCCCGACTGCGGCTATGCTGCCCAACCACCCAGCGTCTGACCGGTTCCATCGTCTTGGCGGAAGCGAAACCGGGGTCCGACCACAGCAGGAGCGCACCTGGTGAACAAGCATCTTTCGACGGTCGTCTCGGGCATCGTTCTGTTGGCACTTGGCGCAGCGGGGTGCGCCAACCGGCCCGAACCACAGGCCGCCCCTGAACGGCCCGTCGTCCCCGTGAATCCGCCCGCCCTCATCCGCGAGTGGCGCGCACCGCTGGACCTGGGCGACAACCGCGTCACCCAGTTGCACCTGAGCGACGATTACCTCTTCGTCTACACGAACAGCAACACCACCTACACGTTCGACCGCAAGTCGGGCACGCGCGTGTTCGTCACGCGGCTGAACGGTCGCCCGCAGCACGCGCCGGTCGTGTTAACCGACCTCATCGTCTACCCGACCGCCAGCACGCTTGAGGTGTACAACCGCCGGGGCCGGTTCGTGCGGTCGGTGGCGCTGGGTCACACGATTCGCACGGGCGCCGTGGTGGCCGCCAACCGCGTGGTGGTGGGCGTGGACGTCAACCGGCGCGGGCGCGTGCTGTTCGTCGACGTCACCCAGCCGTACCCGGACGTCACGCCGATCCTCACCATGGGCGGCCTGACCGCCCAGCCGGCAACCCGGCAAGGGCTGACGTTCATCGGTTCCGAAGACGGCAGCGTCTACGCGATCTCACCGGAACTGGACGGCGCTTGGGCGCTGCCCGGCGGCGCGTTCGAGACCGCCGGCTCGATCGTTGGCGATCTCGCCGCCGACACCGGCACCACGGGCAACGTGTACGTCGCCAGCACCGACACCAAGCTGTACGCGCTGGCCGCCACCAGTGGGCAACTGCGCTGGCAGTACTACGCCGGCGCGGCGCTCACCACCGGCCCGACGGTGACGGCCGAGATGCTCTACCAGTTCGTGCCGGGCACGGGGCTGGTCGCGATCGACAAGAACAACGGCGACGCGATCCGCGCAGCACGCTGGGCGATCATCGACGCCACCAAGCTGGTGGCCGAGGACGCGCAGCTCGCCTACGTGCTGGGCACGGGCAACAAGGTATACGGCGTCGACAAGAAAACCGGCAAGGTCCGCTTCGTCTCGACGCGCGACGACCTGAGCGTCTTCGCCGAGAACACGACCGACGGCACCGTCTACGCCGCCACCCCCGGTGGCGAGATCATCGCCGCCACGCCCGTGCTAACGCAGGGCAAGATGGGCGAACTGGTCCTGACGCCATCGCTGGATGGCACAGTGGTTTCGCGGGCGGAGTGATTGCCTTCGCGACATTAATTTGAACACACGAGCCGTGGATGAAAGTCCGCGGCTTTCTCATTTCGTGGCACGGGCGCGCCAGTTTCTCTCCCGGTACTCCGGGAGAGGTTAGGTGAGGGTGATTTCGAACTACTGACAGCTCTCGTTATTCGAAATCACCCTCACCTAACCTCTCCCATGAGTACATGGGAGAGGGACCGGAACACCCTTTCAGGATGACGAAGCACGCCGTTATTCTGTCATGTGCACAGGTTCGGACGGGATCGCTTCGATTTCTTGGCGATCTTGGCGGTTCAACTCCACTGCATTGAATGGCGCAGCGCCTTCTGCCGGTGCCCGTTGCGATCCACGGCACGCCGCTTATCATCCTCGACCTATGTCAGACCTCGTACCCGTCCGCCGTGCGTTGATTTCCGTCTCCGACAAGTCCGGTTTGGCCGAGTTCGCGACGGCGCTCGTGCGCGAGTTCAACGTTGAACTGATCAGCACCGGCGGCACGGCCAAGTTCCTGCGCGAGCAGGGGTTGGCCGTGGTGGACGTCTCCGAGGTCACCGGCTTCCCAGAAATGATGGACGGTCGGGTGAAGACCCTGCACCCCAAAATCCACGGCGGCCTGCTGGCGCTACGCGACAACGCCGAGCACGCCGCCGCGATGAAGGCGCACGACATCAAGCCGATCGACCTCGTCGTCATCAACCTCTATCCCTTCGAACAGACGATCGCCAAGCCCGGCGTGTCGTTCGAAGAGGCGATCGAGAACATCGACATCGGTGGGCCCAGCATGGTGCGCTCGGCGGCCAAGAACCACGGGTTCGTGCTCGTGGTCACCTCGCCCGATCGCTATGAGAAGGTGCTCGGCGACCTGCGCGAGCACAAGGGCAGCAGTTGCGGCAAACATCGCTTGAAGCAGGCGCAACGCGCGTTCGCCCATACCGCCGAGTACGACGCGAAAATCGCCGGCTACCTTGCGACGCAGGTGCCCGGGGCCGCCGAGTCACCCTTGGCATGGGCGGGCACCACGTTGCCCGGCGCGCTGTGCGGCAACTACGCGCGGCAGCAGTCGCTGCGCTACGGTGAGAACCCGCACCAGCCGGCGGCGCTGTACGTGAACGCGACGCACCCGGCCCGAGAGGCGTCAGTGGCGCGGGCGACGCAGCATCACGGGAAGGAACTGAGCTACATCAACCTGCTGGACGCCGATGCGGCCTTGTCGGTGGTGAAGGAATTTGCCCAGCCCGCCGCCTGCGTGGTGAAGCACGCCACCCCGTGCGGCGTGGGGGCGGCTGACGATCTGGCAACCGCGTTCGAGCGAGCCTACACGTCCGACCCGCTGGCTGCGTTTGGGGGCATCGTCGCGCTGAACCGACCCGTGGACGAGGCGACCGCGGCCCGCATTGTGGACGGGAATAAGTTCCTGGAGGTTGTGGTCGCCCCCGGGTACACGCCGGCGGCGCTGGAGACGCTGAAGGCCCGCTGGAAGAACGTGCGCCTGCTGGAGGTCGCCGGCTCGTTCACGCCCGACGCTGCGGAACTGTCGATGCACAACATCGTCGGTGGCATCCTCATTCAGGCGCGCGATCTGACGGGTCTGAACGAGTCCGATTGGAAGGTTGTTTCCAATCGCCAGCCCACCGCGGCCGAGCTGGACGACCTGCGGTTTGCCTGGCTGGCCTGCAAGCACGTGAAGAGCAACGCGATCGTCGTTGCCCGTGGCGGGGCGACCGTGGGCATTGGTGGCGGCCAGGTCGACCGCGTGAACGCCGCCCGCATTGCCATTACCAAGGCCGCCGACCGCGCTAAGGGCGCCGCCGCCGCCAGCGACGCGTTCTTCCCGTTCCCCGACGGTCCGGCCCTGCTGCTGGATGCCGGCGTAACCGCGATCATTCAGCCCGGCGGATCGGTGAAGGACAGCGAGACGATCGACCTCGTCAACGCCCGCGGGGCCACGCTGGTGCTGACCGGCCAGCGGCACTTCAGACACTAATAATTTGCAGTCGAGCGTCAGCATGAAGTTCGGTCCCTCTCCCACGTACTCACGGGAGCGGCCAGCCGACGCTGCCCGGTTGCTTCTTCTGTAGGACAGGCATTCCTGCCTGTCTCTCCCCCCGTGTTCTCTCTTCTGTGGCACAGGCATTCTTGCCTGTGTTTCTTCTGTCTTCCCTTTGCTGGTGGGACGGACATTCTTGTCTGTCTCTCTTTACGTGTTGCGCTTCCATAAATGCAAAAGAGACGCGAAGTCGCGAAGGCGCGAAGCAGGACGCGAAGAAATGCGGAGGGCGTTGCGCCGGTTCCACCTCAATCGCGCAGCGCGTCCGTAGAGATGGATAGCGTGCTCTTTGACAACCGAATAGCTGAGGTGTGAGCTGTCGTGGATCCTCGTCGCCATCACCCGATAGTGCAAAATGGTGCATAATGGTGCACGGATTCGCGTTTTGACTTACCCAGACCGCCGCCGTGAGACGAGTTCGCGCTACTCTCTCCGTCTTCCTTCGCGTCCTGCTTCGCGCCTTCGCGACTTCGCGTCTCTTTTGCATTTGTGGAAGCGCAACGCATAGAGAAAGCCAGACCACCTAGAAAGGCAAAGACAGGAAGAGACACAGGCAAGAATGCCTGTGCCACAGAAGAGAGGATACGGGGGGAGAGACAGGCAGGAATGCCTGTCCTACAGAAGACTTGGCGCCGAAGTCACGCTACGCCACGCCCGGCCCATCGGCTTTAGCAGTGGCTTGGGTGCGGGGGCTGAGCATGACTTGGCCGACGCGTTTCTGTTGCACGCTGACCACGCGGGCGGTGTAGTTGCCGATGGGGACGCTGTCGCCGGCCCGGGGCAGGCGGCCGAGTTCCTGCACGACATAGCCACCGACCGTGTCGACCCCGTCGGCGTCCAGTTCTTCCAGGCGCAGCCGCTCGCGAAGGGTGTGAAGTGGGAAGAGGCCGCTCACGCGGAAGTTCTCGCCTTCCATCACGAATTGGTCGGGCGCGACGGAATCGAACTCGTCCTCGATCTCGCCGACAATCTCCTCCAGCACGTCCTCCAGCGTCACGATGCCCTGCGTGGCGCCGTACTCGTCGACCACGATCGCCATGTGCACATGACCCGTCTGGAACTGCCGCAACAGCTTCGGCACGGCCAGCAGTTCGGGCACGAACAGCACGTCGCGCTTGATCTTTTGCAGATCGATATCACCGGCGCCGATGACGTGCACCGCCGAGCCCGGCAGGCCACCGGCGATGGCGATGGCCTCCCCGGTGGGGGTGTGTTCGTCGCTGAAGCGCAGCTTGCCGGGCACGAGCTTTAAGTGCGTGAACAGGTCCTTCATGTGGACCAGTCCGATGACGTGATCGATGTCGCCGTCGCACAACGGCAAGCGGGTGAAGGCCGATTTCTGGACGGTGCGGAGGATGTCGCCCAGCGGTTGGTTCAGCAGCAGGTAGTCGACCTGCGTGCGCGGCTGCATGATCTGGCGGGCCTTCAGGTCGTTGAACTCGAACGCGCGCGTGAGCACGCTCACGTTGCCCTCGGCAATGGCCCCGTGCGAGACCGCCTGTGCCAGCAGGCCGCGCAGCTCTTCCTCGGTGTGCGGCAGCACGCCGTGCCCTCCGTGGTCGATCTTGATGCCCGAGACGCGCAGCAACTGGTTGCTGGCGGCGTTCAGCAGCCAGATCAACGGGTAGAAGAGGTACGTGAAGACGACCAACGGCAGGGCAAGCACGGGGAGCAGTTTGTCCGGGTAGTAGATCGCCCAGTTCTTCGGCGCCACTTCGCCCACCACGACGTGCAATGCCGTGCTGATCGTAAGCGCGATGCCGATCGCCAATGCCGTGTGGGCACCGGGGCCGGGATCCGGAACGCCCATCTGATACAGAAGCGGATCGATCAGCGCCGCCAATGCTCGTTCGGTCACGGCGCCCAAGCCCAGGCTGGCGATCGTGATACCCAGCTGGCAGGTAGAGAGGTAGAGATCGAGGCGCTTCTTGATGTTCAGCGCCATGCGCGACAGTAGGCTGGTCTTGGCCGTCGCTTCCAGCCGCGACGCCCTGGCCCCCACCGCGGCAAACTCGGCGGCGACGAAATATCCGTTCAACCCCACCAACGCGAACGTGATGAGGATATTCCATGCAATGTCCACCGCGGCACGTTACCGGAGGCAGGCGGGTGGGGGAAGGGGAGAGGAGGTGAGGCGGGTTGAGAGGTGGCCGTTTCAAGGGCGACCCAGAACGTGAACTGTCATCCCGAGCGGAGCCTAAGGCGACGGGAGGGATCTCGAACGGCCGAGAATCGCTTGTCGAGTCGAGATCCCTCAGGTCGCCAAGGCTCCCATCGGGATGACTACTCACGCAACAAGCCGCCGGGAACGGTAGGGCCGG
Source organism: Tepidisphaeraceae bacterium (assembly GCA_035998445.1). Lineage (NCBI taxonomy): Bacteria > Pseudomonadati > Planctomycetota > Phycisphaerae > Tepidisphaerales > Tepidisphaeraceae > Tepidisphaeraceae bacterium. The sequence continues at coordinate 100,088 of DASYHQ010000033.1, forward strand.
TCGTCACCTCACCGCGTCGGCCCGTGCGTATGCGAGGGATCGGTCAAACTCTCGTGGAACGCCGGGAGCTTCACCGTAAACGTCGTGCCCTCGCTCGGCGTGCTGGTGACGGCGATCGTGCCCTCGTGTTCCTCGACGATCTTCTTCGTCACCGCAAGGCCCAAACCCGTGCCGCGGTTGCCCTTGGTGCTGTGGAACAGCTCGAACATGTGGTTCATCATGCTCGGCGGAATTCCGGAGCCGTTGTCGATCACCTCGAGCGTGGTCGCCTTTTCCACCGGGTCGTACTTGCAGACGACGCGGATCAGCCCCTCCTGTGGGGTGACGGCGTCCATCGCGTTGCTCAGTAGGTTCATCACCACCTGGTGCATGCCGTCGGCGTCCAACGGCACCGCGGGCAGGGAAGGGTCGATGTCGGCGACGACCATCACGCCTTTTTCGTTGGCGGTGCCGGCGATCAGCTCGACGCATTCCTCGATCACCGTACGCGGGTTGATCGGCGACAGCTTCGGCTCGCGCTCGCGGCTGTAGGCGAGCAGGTTCATCGTTAAGTTGTAGATGCGCTCCAGGTTACGGTCGACGATGCGCCACCCCTTGGTGGCCTGAACGAGGTTGGATGCTTTGAAGCCCATCTCGACCACGTCGGCGCCGCCGCGCAACGCTTGCAGGATGTTCTTGATGCTGTGCGACAGCGCCGCGGTCGTCTCACCGATGGCGGCCAAGCGTTCGGCTTCCAAGCCTTGGCGGTAAAGCTTTGCGTTCTGGATCGCCAGGCCGGCCTGCAAACCGATGGTGGTCAGCAGGCGAAGCTGGTCGGGGGCGTAGGTGTAGTTCTTGACCGAGCTGTCGATGTAGATGACGCCGATGATCTCGTCGCCCGGTTCCTTTTCGGTCAGCTTGCGCGCCTTGATCGGCACGCAGAGCGCGCTGCGGATGCCTAAGTCGTGGACGCTCTTGCCCTTGCTGAACCGCCGATCGGCCATCGCGTTGCTCGACAGCACGCCTTCACCGTTGGCGATGACGTGGTTGATGATGGTCCGGCTGGCGTTGATCTTCTCGGGCACGGCCGGCTTACCGTCGGCGTCTTTTTTTGGACCGCCTTCATCGCGCACCCGCACCACGTGGGGCACGAGCTCGTTCTTCTTCGGGTCGATCAGCAGGATAATGCCGCGGTCGGCCTTCAGGTTCTCGAAGACCAGGTCCATGACCACTTCGAGCACCCGGTCGACGTTGAAGCTGCTGCCCAGGGCCGCGCCGAGTTGATACAGCACCTTCAGATTGGTGACGGCGGCGGCGGCGGGCTCGGGGACGGCCAAGACCAGGCTGTCGTCGCTGCTGGCGACGGCGTGCATGATCGCGCTCTCCATGCCCGCCTCTTCACCGGCCAGCGTCACGTTGCGCCCGCTGGCCTTGTTGATGCCCGGCGTGCCACCGAGCACCAGCAGCGTCCGGCCGACGCGGACTTGGTCGCCGATCTTCAGCGTGGCCTGACCGGTCACGCGGGCGCCGTTCACGTACGTGCCGTTCGCACTGCCGAGGTCCTTCAGCAGCCAATCGCCGCCCTGCGGGTGAATCTCGCAATGGCGGCGCGAGGCGGTGTTGTCCGTTAAAGGCAATTGCTTGCTGTCGCGACCGATGGGCGTCGGCGCGTCGGGCAGTTCGAATCGGCGGCCCTTGTCGGGACCCTGTAGGACGAGGAGCGTGAGCACAGTAGGTGAGTTGTACCCGCCGTCGGTAGGTCAGGGAAGTGGCGCGGGTAGCGTTGGCGCGTCGCGAATCGCGTTGCATTCACTGTTGTTTAGCCAGCAATGCGTACCGTGCCGACGAAAAAGTAAACCTTGCATCCGTCATCGGCGTAGTTATGATCGACGCCAAGTCGTGGCGCGTTCATGGGCTGAGCGCGTCGCACTGGTGATTCAAATATGAATGGGCACCCGTTTCGGATGGCGATGGATCGCCGGCGAACGGGCGTGATGACGGGTTGTGAAGGCCTGCCGTCGCGTAACGAATTCGGGGAAAGGCACGGAAGCCAATGGCCACTCGGCACTCGAGCGGGCGGATTTCGCAACTCTGGCAGGTCCCTCTTCTATTGTCATCGCTGGGCTTGTTCGGGTACGCCGCGTACCTGTTTATCGACCCGAAGACCGGTCCGACGGTAGCGGAAAAAATCGTCGATGCGCGCAATTTCGTGAAGGTCGGTCGCGCCGAGGCCGGCATCGAACATCTCAACAAACTGCTGGACAGTGGCAAGCTCGATCGCGAGCAGGAGAGCCAGGTCCACCTCGCGCTCGCCGCCGCCCTCGATGCGGCCCAAAAAGAAAACCGCATCAGCATCGCGGCCAACCACCTGCGCATCATCGAGCAGATCCGCATCGGCCTCGCCCAGGGTGCCAAGCCCGACGCCGACGTCTACAAGCGGCTCGGTGAAAGCTACGACGCGATCGATCGGCCGGCCGAGGCGCTCGATAGCTTCCGCAAGGCCATGACGCTCGACCCCGAGCGCTCGATCGCGCTACAGCGGAAGGTAATCGACCTCCAACTGTCGCGCAACGACGTCGGCCCAGCCGAGGCAGGATTGGATGAGTACCTGCGCGATGCGCGCCTCAGCGACGCCGAGCGCGCCTGGGCGATTGGTGAGAAGGCGCAGCTGCTGATCGACCGGCAGAACTACGCCGAAGCCAAGGCGCTGCTGGCGCAGAGCCTGAAGCTCGATTCGAATCCACTGAATCAGGGTCAGGTGAACTACCGCCTTGGCTACTGCGCCTGGCGCATGGGCGACAACGCCGAGGCCGAGCGCCTGATGCGCGTGGCGCGCGAGCAGTTCAAGAACCGCCACCCGTTGGACGCCGACGCCGCCTACGCACTGGGCAAGATCTACGAGAGCCGTGGCGATGCGAAGACCTCGGGCTCGTTCTTCCAGGACGTGCTGACGACGCACCCGGACGCGAAGATCGCGACGCTGGCACGGCTGGGCCGCGCCACCAGCCGCGTGCAGATCGGCTCGGACGACGCTGCCATGGTCGACCTGAAGGAACTGGTCGCCGAGGTGTCGACGAAGGAATCGCGCAAGCAGTACAGCGCCGCGGTCGTCGGCGGACTGAAGGACGCGTCGCTACTCCTGACGACGCGCGGCAAGCTGGAACTGGCGCTCGAGTCGCTCGCGTACGAGCAGGAACTGACGCCTGACCCGGCCCCGAGCTTCTTCTCGCGGCTGGCGGTCGTTTACGAGCGCCGGGCCGACCAGTTGGAACAGAGCGGCGCCCCCGGCAACGCGGCCGACCGCATCAAGAAGGCCCAGCAGGTGCGCGAGATGCGCACGAAGGCCGGCGACGCGTACGTCGCGTTCAGTCGGTCGCTGACGATCACCGATGACGGTGGCTACGGCGACGCGCTCTGGAAGGGCATCGAGCTGTACGACCGTGCCGCCAACCTGCAGAGCGTGATGTCGGCGCTGGACCTGTTCGTCGCAGAACGTCCGGAAGATGCGCTGGCGCCCGAGGCGCTGCGGCGGCTCGGCTTGGCATATCAGGCTGCGGGCATGTTCGACAAGGCGGTGGCAGCGTTCCAGCGCAACCAGTTCCGTTATCCGCAGTCGCTTGCGGCCAGCAAGAGCGCGGTGCCGCTGGCGCAAGCGTACGTGTCGAAGGGGCCTGATTCGTACAGCAAGGCCGAGAGCGTCCTTCGCAGTGTGATCGAGAACAACCCGCTGCTGACGCCGGAAGCCGAGGAGTTCAAGCAGGCGCTATTCGAGTTGGCGCAGCTGTACTACCGCACGAACCGCTTCGAAGAGGCCGTGTCGCGGCTCGAAGAATTGGTCGAGCGTTACCCAAACGAAAGCCGCATGGGCCAACTGCTGTTCCTGATGGGCGACAGCTATCGCAAGAGCGCCGCGTTGCTCGATGTGCGCCTGGCGCTCGCATCCACCGAAGCCCAACCCGCCGGCGGCACCGATGGCGCCGAGGCGGCCGCTGCGAAGCGCGATCGCCTGAGCAAGGCACGGCAGCTGTACGATCGCGTCGTCGACCTCTATCGCGCCAGCACTGCTCAGCAGGACGAGACCGACAAGCTCTACCTGAAGCTGGCCCACTTCTACCGCGCCGATTGCCTGTACGACCTCGGCAGCTACGACGAGGCCATTCGCGCTTACGACGCGGCCGCATTCCGGTATCAGGAAGACCCGTCGGCACTGGCGGCGTACGTGCAGATCGTCAACAGCTACTGTGCGCTGGGCAAGCTGGACGAAGCCAAGACCGCCAACGAACGAGCCAAGTGGCTGCTTCGCCGCATGCCGCAGGAATCGTTCACCGACGGCTCGTTCGCCATGCCCAAGGCCTACTGGGAACAGTGGCTGAAGTGGACCAGTACGGCTGGCATGTGGTGATTAGAAGAAGTGCGGAGTTCGGAGCGTGGATTGAAAGTCAGGAGCTGACCCTATGAGCGCGTTCGCCTCTTCAATCCGGAATCCGCAAGCCGACATCCGCACTAGTCCCGATTCTCCCGCCGCCGTTCTGGCGGCGTTGGACGGGCAGGTCGAGTGCTATCGCAAACTGTCGAAGCTGGCGGAACAGCAGCACGAACACGTGCAGATGAGTCGTGTGGAGGAGCTGTTGACTGTGCTGCAAAGGCGGCAGGACGTGCTCGACGAAGTGGCGACGCTCGAGAAGACCGTCGGCCCGGCCAAGCGGCAGTGGAGCGCGTTCATCGCAGGGCTGGACGCCGTCAACCGCAAGCGGGCCGAGTCGCAACTGGCCGAGACCCGAAAGCTGCTGGAAGCGATCACGCTCGCTGACCGGAACGATGCGCTGGTCCTGCAGCAACGCAAGCTAAACATCGGCCGGCAGTTGACGCAGGCCAGCGGTGCCAAGCAGGTCAACCGAAACATCGCCGCCGCCGCCTATGGCGCACGGCCAGCGCGCATGGACGTCACCAGATAGCAGGGACCGGACAAGCATGACGTTGACGGCCGACCATGATCTCTCCACCACCGCTCCCACCGCCGCCGACAATGCGCGCCGGATCGAGGAACTCGGGCGCATCATCATGGCCTACAGCGACGTCACCGAACGCCTGCAGGCGTCGCACGACCAACTGCTGCAAACGGTCGGCCTGCTACAGCAGGAACTGAGCGAGAAGAACCGCCTGCTAGAACGCAAGCAGCGACTGGCAGCGTTGGGCGAGATGGCCGCTGGGCTGGCACACGAGATTCGCAACCCGCTCGGCGGCATTCAGCTGTACGCGTCGCTGCTGGCGCGCGATGTGGAGGATCGGCCGGCGAGCCTGACGACGGTTCAGAAGATCTCGAAAGGCGTGAAGCACCTTGAGTCGCTCGTCGGCCAGGTGCTTCACTTCACGCGCGAGATGAACGCAAGCCCGGCGGCGATGGATCTGGCCGACGTGTTGCGAAACACAGTTGACCTCGCGTCGCCATCGGCCGAAGCGAAGTCGGCCCAAGTCACGTTGATCGGCCCCGACGCGCTACCGGTCATCGCCGACGCCACGCTAATTGGGCAGGCCGTGTTGAACCTGGTGCTGAACGCGGTGGATGCGATTGCCGACGGTGGGCGTGTGACGATCGAGTATTTCGCACCGCCGGCCGGTTCGACGGCACAGCAGTTTCACCTGATCGTGACCGATGATGGGCCGGGTATCCCCAGCGGCGCGATCGACAGCATCTTCAACCCGTTCTTCACCACGAAGGACACCGGGACGGGCCTTGGCCTGTCGATCGTGCATCGCGTCGTCGAAGCGCACGATGGGACGATCGTCGTAACGAATCTCGACAGCGTCGGAGCGCGGTTCGAGATCAGAATTTAGTTGGGAGAGAATGTGGCACGGATCTTAGTCGTCGACGATACCGAAATGATGCGGGACTCGCTCGCGAGCATCCTCGTGCGCGACGGTCACGAGGTGATCGCCGCAGCCGACGGGGCCGCCGCCATGTCGCGGCTGACCGGGCCGGCTCGGTTTGACCTCGTCATTACCGATCTGAAGATGCCCAAGCTGACCGGCACCGAACTGCTGGCCGAGGTGAAGAAGCTACGGCCGGACCTGCCCGTCGTCCTCATGACCGCCTTTGCCACCGTTCAGACGGCGGTAGAGGCGATGAAGCTGGGCGCGTACGACTACATCCAGAAGCCCTTCGACGGCGAGGAGATCCGCCTGCTGGTCGATCGCACGCTGGAGCACAGCCGGCTGATCCGCGAGAACCAGGCGCTGCGCACCATGACCGAGTCGCTGACGCCAAAGGCCCTGATCGGCGACAGCGTGGTGATGCAGCACGTGAAGTCGACCATCGAACAGGTCGCCAAGAGCAACGCCACTGTGCTGGTGCGCGGCGAGAGCGGCACGGGCAAGGAAGTCGTCGCCCGTGCCATTCACGCGGCGTCACCCCGCAAAGATCGGCCGTTCCTGGCCGTCAACTGTGCGGCGCTTAGCGAAAACCTGTTGGAATCGGAACTGTTCGGTCATGAAAAGGGCGCCTTCACCGGCGCCGATCGCCTGCGTCGCGGCCGATTTGAACTGGCCGACGGGGGCACGCTGCTGTTGGACGAGGTGAGCGAGATCGCGCCGGCGCTGCAGGCGAAATTGCTGCGCGTGCTGCAGGAAAGCACGTTCGAGCGCGTCGGCAGCAGCATGACGATCGGCGTCGACGTGCGCGTGATCGCGACTAGCAACCGCGACCTGGAGAAGGAAGTCGAAGAAGGGCGGTTTCGGCAGGATCTGTTCTTCCGCCTGAACGTCGTGCCGATCGAACTGCCACCCCTGCGCAATCGGCCGGACGACGTGCCCGACCTGGCCCGGCACTTTCTGTCGCTGGTGGCCAAGAAGGACCGCACGGCATTCCGGCACATCGAATCGGAAGCCGTACGACTGCTGCAAAAGTACCTGTGGCCCGGCAACGTGCGCGAGCTGCAGAACATCATGGAGCGCGCCAGCGTGTTGGAGACGGCCGTCGGGGTGATTCGGGCGGACACGATCGAGCCTTGGCTGAAGACGCGCCTCGCCCCGGTGGAAAGCGCCGCGGCGTCGCTCGCAGGCAAGCCGCTGGCGGATATCGAGAAAGAAATCATCCTCTCGACACTGCAGCAGTTTAAGGGTCACCGAATCAAGACGGCGAGCGCCCTGGGCATCGGCGTGCGTACGCTGGGCATGAAGCTGAAGAAGTGGAAGGACGACGGCGAACTGGTGGAGGCGTAGCGCGTCCAACGCGCAATAGCTGCCCGTGTTGCGCAGATGCTGCGCAACGGGCGCAACAACAGGACGTTTTTCCGCGGAAATCGGGCGATTTCGGACTGGCACGGTGTTTGAACTGAGGACCGAGTGATGTTCATAGATCGACTGCTCAACCAGGGTAACGCTCCGCTCCTCGAGCGCGTGCTGAATTTCACCTCGGCGCGGCAACGTTTGATCGGTGAGAACATCGCCAACCTCAGCACGCCGAACTACCGACAGAAGGATTTGTCGGTTCAAAAGTTCCAAGCCCTGCTGCGGGATCGGGTGGACGTGAAGAAGGCATCGGCCCCGGGCACCGTCGTCTTCCGCGACATCGACGCTGCGATCGAAGAACCCGACCGCGGCCTGCTGTTCCATGACGGCAACAACCGATCGGTCGAAGGGTTGATGACCGAGAACGCGAAGAACGCGCTTATGCATAACTTGGTGGTCGAACTGCTTCGCAAGCAGTACGGCGCGCTGGAGAGCGCGTTGAAAGAACGGGTCGGCTAGCGGCGGAGAGCTGATCTTCTGAAGGAGCCTTTATGTTCGACATGCTAGACATGGGTGCCAGCGGCCTGACGGCTCAGCGGACGCGCATGGACACGATTGCGGGGAACATCCTCAACGTGAACACGACGCGCAACGCCGCCGGTCAACCGATTCCGTACCGCCGCCGGTTCGTCATGTTCGCGCCCGGGCAGGCCGGCGACACGTCGAAGCCTGGCGTGCACGTGCAGGACATCAAGCTCGACGAGGCCCCCTTCGCCCGCCGGTTCAACCCCGGCCATCCCGATGCGAACAAGGAGGGTTACGTGCTCTACCCCAACATCGATCTGGCCACGGAACACGTGAACGCCTTGGAAGCCTCCCGCGCCTACGATGCCAACATCACCATGATTGAAACTGCCAAATCCATGTTCAACGCATCGCTGCGGTTGTTGGCTTGATTTGTCCGGAGTGAGTCGTGACAACGGCTAATCTTGACATCGAAGGCGAAGCGACAGTATTCAACAACTGACAACTGACAACTGACAACTGACAACTGACACCGTCCCCATGATCACCGGTCCAGACAGCAACCTCGCCCGCATTGCCACCTCGGGTGGCCCCCGTTCGATCGGAGCGCCACCGGCGCAGCCGGAGGGCGCCAGCTTTTCGGACGTGCTGAAGAACAGCATCGACGAGGTCTCGCGCCTGCAGCAGGATGCAAGTCAGGCAGTTCAGGATCTGGCCACCGGCAAGACCGAGAACCTGAACGGCGTGATGACCGCGATGGAAAAGTCCGAGATGGCGTTCAAGACGCTGCTGGCGATCCGCGCCAAGCTGATGGACGCCTACGACGAAGTTAAGAACATCAGCGTCTAATGCGACGTACTCAACCGTAGGATGACGGTTGCCCGCGCGCAACGTGCCGATTCGATCCGCACCGTTGGCCTTCCCACTTCAGTGGGGAGGGCACTTGGATCGAGTTGAACATGATCGACTCGGATGCGACACGATTTCGCGTCTTGCAATTGAACGGTTGAACTCGACAATCAGCGTTCAACAAACGTCCGGCGGAGCCGGGCGTACATCCAGAAGCCAGGGACGGCGGACATGGAATTTCTCAAATCCCAAGTTGCGCGCATCGGGCAGCAGTTGAATGGCCTCAACGCCAGTCAGAAGATGCTCGCCGGCGCGCTCGTGGTCATCATGGTCATGACGCTGCTCTACAGCGCCCGCTTTGCGGGCGTTGCCGAGTTGACGCCGTTGCTCGACCAGCCCCTCACCCAGGAAGAAATCGTTCGCATCACCAGCACGCTCGACGGTGGCGCGATCAACTACCAGGTCGCCGGCGATAAGATCCTGATCCCCACCGATCGCAAGTACCAGGTCATCGCGCTGCTCGGCTTCGAACAGAAGCTGCCCTCCAACACGGTCGCCGGCTTCGACCAGATGGTGAAGCAGATGAGCCCGTGGGACTCGCAGTCGATGACCGAGACGAAGTTCAACGAGTACCGCGCGACGACGCTCGGTCAGATCATCCGTGAGTTCCCCGGCGTGCGCAGCGCGATGGTGCTGGTCGACGTCAACAAGAAGCGGATCATCGGCCAGTCGTCACCGTCGTCGGCCACCGTGCAGATCACCACCAACAACCCGGGCCAGCAGGCGAACAAGAAGATGGTCGAGGCCGCCGCCGCGGTCGTCGCCGGCGCGCACGCGGGCATGCAGCGGGCGAACATCGTGGTCGTCGTCGACGGCGTCTCGCAACGCGTGGGCGACGCCAGCGATGAGGCCGGCCTGTCGGGCAGCGACATCCTCGACGCCATCGCCGCCAGCGAACGGTTCTACACACGAAAGATCATGGGCCAGATCGACTTCATGGACCCCAAGGTCTCAGTGACGGTCGAGCTCGAGACGAACTTCTCGCGCGAGCGCACGCAGGAGTACGACGCCAAGAAGACGTTCACGAAGCCGCTGGAAGAGAAGACGCGCACCGACGAGAGCGAGACGACCACGCCCACCATCGCCGAGCCAGGCGCCGTGCCCAACACCAGCATGTCGCTGGCCGGGCCAGCCAGCGGCGGTGGCACGTCGACCAGCACGAACGAGGAGAACACGAAGCATGCGCAGTACCCCACGCTGCGCGAGGCCAACACCGTGAAACCCGCCGGCAAGGCGACCGTGGTGGCGGCCAGCGTGCGCGTGCCGCGCAGCTACTTCGCCAAGATCTGGATGGCCGCCAACCCCGGCGGCAAGGAGCCCACGGACGCCGTCATCGAGGCCATGGCCAATGCGGAATTTCCTAAGATCCGCGCCGACGTCATGATGTGCACGAACCTGAAGGACCCGGAGTCGGTCAGCGTTGAGATCTACACCGACGCGCTTCCCATCCTGACCAACGGCGGCGCCCAGCTGGCCGCCACCGGCACCGGTAGCCTGGCCGCGGGCGTCGGCAGTTATGCGAAGGAGATCGCGATCGGCGTGTTGGCGCTGGTCAGCCTGTTCATGGTCACCAGCCTCGTGAAGAAGAGCACGCCCACGACCGTTACGCTGGGCCCGATCGAGGCCGATCTGCCCACGCAGTTCCCCCCTGGCGAACTGATGGCCGGCGAGGCCAGCGAGAGCGAGCAGCTGCTCGACGGCATGGAGCTGGACGACGACGCCGTCCGCGCCCAGCAGATGCTCGACCAGGTCAGCAACATGGTGAAGGAAAACCCCGAAGGTGCCGCGTCGCTCGTGAAGCGCTGGATGAACAGAACGTAAGGAAATCCGCGCTGCCGGCCCCATGTTGCCCAGCTGCGGGCAACTGGTCATTCAGCATTCATTATCTGGCATTTGGCATTCGTACTCATGGCCTCCTCATCTGACATCAACGGCGTTCGCAAGTCCGCCATTCTTTTGCTCTCGTTACCGCAGGACGAGGCCGCGGAGATCCTCAAACGCCTGCCGCCCGATGCGGTGGAAGAGGTCAGCCGCGAGATCGCGTCGATGGGCGAGATCGGTATGAACACGCGCAAGGATGTGTTCAACGAGTTCTACACCGTCGCGCTGGCCAACACGTACGTTGCCGAGGGCGGCTTGGAGTACGCCAAGGCGCTGCTGCGCAAGTCGCTTGCGCCGGAGGATGCCGAGAAGGCGATCAAGCAGGTCACGCAGCAGGTCGCGACGACGCCCTTCAGCTTTCTGCAGAAGGCCGAGAGTGAGAACCTGCTGACGTTCATTCAGGACGAGCACCCGCAGACGATCGCGCTCATCCTCGCGCACCTGCCGAGCCAGAAGGCATCGGAAATCCTGGTGGGCTTGGCCAGCCAGAAGCAGGTGGAGGTGGTAAAGCGCATCGCCAACATGGAGCAGACCAACCCCGAGGTGATCAAGGAGGTCGAGCGCGGCCTGGAGCATCGCCTGAGCGACATCGTCAGCCAGACCTTCGAAAAGGCCGGCGGCGTCGACACGGTCGCCGAGATCCTGAACCTTGCCGACCGCAGCACTGAGAAGGGCATCATGGAAGGCCTGGAGGCCGAGGACCCGGACCTGGTCGAGCAGATCCGCCGGCTGATGTTCGTGTTCGAGGACATCCTGCTCGTGAACGACAAGGGCATCCAGAGCGTGCTGAAAGAGGTCGACAACGAGGAACTGTCGCTGGCGCTGAAGACGGCGAGCCAGGAGCTGAAGGACAAGATCTTCAAGAACATGTCCGAGCGCGCGGCCCAACTGATTCAAGAGGACATGCAGTACATGGGCCCCGTGCGCGTGAGCGACGTGGAGACCGCGCAGCAGAAGATCGTCGACATCGTTCGCCGCCTCGAAGACAGCGGCGAGATCATCATCGCCGGCCGCGGTGGCGAGTCGTCGATGGTGGTTTGATGGACATTGCCGAATGCCAATTGCCGACCGCCGAATGCTAGCAGTCGCAATTGTCTTGGATTCGGCAATCGGCATTTGGCAATCGGCATTCTCCAATGGGCCTGATCAAATCCACACACGCGCCGCCGACCATGTCGACGTTCTCGATGCGCGACGTGGAGGCCCATGCCAAGTCGATCCTGATCCGCGCGCAGCAGCAGGCCGACGCGCTGCTGGCGAGCGCGCAGGGTGAGGCGGCGTCGATGCGCGACACGGCGTGCCACGAGGGGTTCGTCGCCGGTCATGAAGCCGGCACGGCCGAGGGGCTTGCGCAGGGGACGAAACAGGGGCTGGAACAGGGTGCCGCTGCGGCGCTGGCGGAACATCGAGCGGCGCTGACGGCGGCGCTGAACGCACTGACGACCGCGATGGCCGAGATTGACGCATCGCAACGCGCGATGGAGACGGAGGCGCTGCGCGACGTGATCGAATTGGCCACCGCCATCGCCCGCCGGGTAACGAAACGGCAAGCGATGCTTGATCCTGAGGTGCTGCTGGCCAACCTGAACGAGGCAATGAAGCTCGTGGTGCAGGCGTCCGACCTGCGCGTCGCGATCAATCCCGCCCAACGGGCGACGCTGGACGCCGCCATTCCGCAACTGGGCATCGAGTGGCCATCGCTTGCCCACGCCACCATCGTCGACGATCCCTCGCTATCGCCCGGCGGCGTCCGCGTCTTCACACGGCAGGGGCGCGTAGAGGCGGACATCGACGGCCAACTTGAACGCGTCATCAACGAACTGCTGCCCGAGCCGAAACCAGACGCGGCCACGGGGGCAGCATGAGCCTATTGGCCGCCCAGATCGACGCGGTGGAAAACGCCATGCCGTTCCGCGTGGTTGGGCGCGTGCAGGCGATCTCCGGTCTTACCATCGAAGCGTGCGACCTCGCGCTGCCGCTCGGCAGCCTGTGCCGTATTCATAGCCTTGGTGGCAAGTCGAGCGTCGCGGAGGTGATCGGCTTCCAATCCGACCGCACGCTGCTGCTGCCACTCAGCACGATGGCCGGTGTCGCGCGCGGCGACACGATCGAGAACATCGCTGCAGCCCCGCGCATCTGGTGTTCGGAGGAACTGCTGGGGCGCGTGATCAATGGCCTTGGCGAGCCGATCGACGGCAAGGGACCGTTGCCGCTCAGCGAGTCGCGGCGCATCGATCAACCCTCCGTCGCCGCGCTCGATCGAGACAACATTCGCTCTGCCATCACCACTAGCGTCCGCTGCATCGATGGCCTGCACACCTGCGGTCTGGGCCAGCGCATGGGCATCTTCAGCGGGCCGGGCGTGGGCAAATCGACCCTGATGAGCCAGATCGCCAAGAACACGTCCGCCGACGTGTCGGTGGTGGCGCTGATCGGCGAACGTGGCCGTGAAGTGCAGGAGTTTCTGGAGAACAGCCTTGGGCCCGATGGGCTGCAGCGCTGCGTCGTCATCGTCTCCACGAGCGACGATGCGCCGATGTTGCGCGTGCGTGCCGCCAAGGTCGCCTGCACGGTCAGCGAGTTTTTCCGCGATCGCGGCCGGCACGTGCTGCTGCTAATGGATTCGCTGACGCGCATGTGTCAGGCCCAGCGCCAGATTGGACTGGCTGCCAAGGAACCACCTGCGACAAAGGGCTTTCCGCCGAGCGTGTTCGCGCTGTTGCCGCAGATCCTGGAGCGGGCCGGCAAGACGCACGTCGGCAGCGTCACGGGGTTCTATACGGTGCTGGTGGAAGGTGACGACTTCAATGAACCGATCCCGGACGCCGTGAAGGGCATTACCGACGGCCACCTGTGGCTCAGCCGTTCGCTGGCCAACAAGGGGCACTTCCCCGCCATCGACGTGCTCCAGAGCATCAGCCGTGTGCGAAGCGACGTGGCCGAGAAGGATCACGTGCGTGCCGCGCGTAGGGTGCTCTCGCTGACGGCCGTCTATCAGGAGATCGAGGACCTCGTGAACATCGGCGCGTACGTGCCGGGGGTGAACCCGGAGTTCGACCTGGCGGTGCAGAGCCGCCAGAAGATCGTCTCGTTCCTTCAGCAGGAGTCGGCCTCGCCGACCACGCTGGAGCAAGCGAAGAAGAACACGATTGACCTTTCGGCGTGGATCGACCAGATGGAGAAGGCGTTGCGCGCGGCGACGGCGAGCAAAGGAAAGGCGGCCGTGGTGCGGTGATGCTCTCCGGTCCCTTTTCCGGTACGCCGGGAGGGGGGACAAATGCGGCTCCCGAAGCCGTGAAATGTTATGGCCAAGTTCACCTTCAACCTCGACGGCGTCCTGCGGCAGCGCGAGCATGTCGAGAAGGAACGGCAACGCGACTTCGCGGTCGTGCAGCAGGAGCTGACGCAGCTTCAGGCCGACCTGCGCGAACTGGACGGCGTGCAACAGTCGGCCACCGATGACCTGCGTAATAACCGGCTCGTGGGGCACGTCGACCTGGCGTTCCTGGCAGCACATCGGCGGTTCATGTTTGCCATGCAGCGCAAGGGCATGGGCATCGTGCAACGCATCGCGCTGGCCCAGCGGAAGGTCGACGACGCCCGCGCCGCGCTCGCCGAGGCCGCCAAGGCGCGCAAGGCTATCGAGAAGCTGCGCGATAACCGCTACGAACAATGGCGGCGCGCCGAGGCGAAGAAGGAGGCCGATGCGCTCGACGAGGCCGGCATGCAGCTCAGCTACTACCACAACGATGAACCGCAGGTGACGACGCCATGAAGAAACTGCTCAACGCCATCCTGTTCGTCCTGGCGATCAACCTCCTCGTGCTGCTGGGCGGCGTCGGTTACCTCGTGCAGACCGGCAAGCTGGACAAGGAAAAGGCGTTGGCGATCAAGGAACTGATCTTTCCTGAGCCGCAACCGGAAACCGCCACCACACAGCCGGTCGAACAGCCCACCTCGCGACCGACGGCTCGGCTCGACGAACTGCTGGCCAAGCGCACCGGCATGACCACCGGCGAGCAGGTCGACTACCTCCAGCAGACGTTCGACGCCCAAACCACACAGCTGGAACGTCGCCGGCGTGAGCTGGACGATTTGCAACGGCAGGTGGAGCTGGCCAAGGCGCAGGTCGCGCGCGATCGAGTAACGCTCGACGCCGATCGTGCCGCGCTCGCCACTGAGCGAGAGGAAGCGCAACGGCTCGAGTCCGACCAGGGCTTTCAGGACAGCCTCGCGATGTACCAGACCATGCCGGGCAAGCAGGTCAAAACGATCTTCATGACGTTGGAGGATGAGATCGTCATTCGTTACCTGCAGGCAATGGGGCCGGCCGGCGCGAAGAAGATTCTGAAGGAATTCAAAACGCCAGAAGAAGTTGGCCGCGTTCAGTCGATTATGGAAAAGATGCGATTGGCTGAAGCATCGGTGAAGGAATAGGCAGCGATGACACACGCGGGTTTGAAGGTCGAGCTACGTCCGGTCCAATCACCAGCGGCCCGCCTTGGCGCCCGCCAGCCCGCGGGCAAGTCCGATTTCTTCAGCGAGCTGTCGCAGGCACGCCGAGAGGCCCCGCAGGAGCCCGCGAAGACTTCACCGAAGAAGGCGGAGCGCGAATCGCAGTCCGCCGACTCGGCCGCGTCGCGAGCGGACGTGAAAGCGGATCGCGCTCGTTCATCGCGACGCGAAGAATCCGAGGCGGCAGCCGAATCCATCGAACCCACCGCGGATAATGCCGAACTTGATGCGCCTGACGAGGTCGCCGTCCAATCGGAGGACGATCTGACCAAGGACGAACAAGCCCCGGGCGAAGAGGCCGCGGAAGAGGAAAGCGACGAACCCTCCGATGCAGCATTGAACGCCGCCGCCGCACTGCAAGCCGCGCCCGTGGTGATGGACGAACAGTCGGCGGAACTCGGCGATTCGGCCGAGCCAGAAGGCGGCGCGGCGCAGCGTCCCGTAATCGCGGCTGCGGTTGTAAGTACGGCGGGCCAGGCGGAGGATGACCAAGCGACAACGCAGGATGCCGTCGCGCCCGACGACGCTGTCGGGGTGCCGGCCGACGTGCTGGCGGGCTTGGAATTGGGAGACGAAGCGGTGCTGGAAGTGGCGCCCGAACGAGCTCCGCTGCACCGGGGGACGCGTCAGTCGCACGCCGGAGGCGCAGAAGTTGCCGACGCCACCGAGCAGCCTGCGATCGCTGGCAAGCCGTTGAATGCGGAGATGCAAGCGATTGTCGATCCCACAGCCATGGCCGTTGATGGTCAAGCTTCACCGACTGGCACAGCCGCTCAACTGCCGTCGACATTCGACCTTCCCGACGGCATCAACACGCTGCTGAACAGCTCGCCGACGCCGCGCGCGGCCCAGGTCGATGCGACCGTCATACCGGCCGCCGCGCAGCGATCCGCGGAAGCGCAGTTTGCCGAGGCGAATCACGCGAAGATCGTGAGCGGCGTCAACGGCCAACTGACGAGCAACGGTGGATCAATGCAACTCCGGCTGGACCCGCCGCACCTTGGTCCGCTGGCGGTGTCCGTCCACATGCGGGACGGCGTGGTCACCGCATCGTTCGAAACGCAGAACGACGACGCGACCAAGCTGCTCAGCCACAGCCTTGGCCAACTGAAGTCTGCCCTCGAAGCGCAGGGCATTTCGGTCGATAAGCTGCAGGTGCAACAGGCTCCGAAGGATCAGCAGGCCAGCGATAAGCAGAACGATTCGCGCCAGAACCAGCAGGGCCTTCGCGATGGCCCCGCCGAGGATCAACAGCAACAGAAGCAACGCCAGGAAATGCTCCGCCGGATGTGGCAACGCGTGAATGGCGATCCGATCGATCTCGTGGCTTGATCTGACCACTGATACTCAACTGTGATAGATGACGAGGCCGGCGCGATGCGCCGGCCTCTTTGTTGCGCGAGCGCCCGTGATGGCGCGCAATGCGCAGCTTCGGCGCTTCGACAGCGCAACATCGCGCGTCCCCAATCTTACCCATCTTCCATGTTGTACGGCGGACTATTTGTGGGTCGAACTTTAAATGTATGAGCACCCCGATCTCTGGCATCGCTTCGTCCCAGACTGCGGATGGGAACTCGGTCAAGAAGGGCTACGGCCTGAAGACCGAGGACTTCATCAAGATGATGATCACCCAGCTTCAGAACCAGGACCCGATGGAGCCGGCCAAGAACGGTGAGCTGCTGCAGCAGATGTCGCAGATCGGCCAGCTCGAGTCGTCGACCGCGTTGCAGGAAAACCTGAAGACGATGGTCGTGCAGAACCAGATCGGCTCGGCCGCGGGGTTGATCGGCAAGAAGGTCGGTGGCCTTGGCAGCGACGACAAGCCACTCGAGGGCACCGTGAGCTCCGTCAAGGTCACCAGCGACGGCGTCTCGCTCGAGCTGGACAACGGTTACACGCTGCCCTTGGCTCGCGTCACCGACATTGCCACCGACGGCGCGTCGAACTAGCGCCAACAGACTGGCACGCTTGATCAAGCGCACGCGGACGCATTAGCGACTCGAAGACGAAGGAACACATCAGATGGCATTGACCAGCACGCTTTTCACTGGCCTTTCGGGGCTCGACGTCAACCAGACGCGCCTGAACGTGGTCGGAAACAACATCGCCAACGTGAACACGGTTGCGTTCAAGGGCAGCCGGGCGATCTTCAAGCCGCAGTTCTACGTTACCGATGGCGCCGGCACGCCGCCCGACGCGCAGTTCGGTGGTGTGAACCCCAGCCAGCGCGGCCTGGGCGCCGTGGTCGCGTCGATCGAGAAGAACTGGACGCCCGGCTCGCTCGAGCCCACCGGTAAGAACACCGACATGGGCATCGACGGTGAGGGCTTCTTCATCGTGCAGGGCAAGGAACAGATGTTTACGCGCGACGGCTCGTTCAAGCTGAACGCCGACAACCAGCTCGTCACCAGCGCCGGTGATTACGTGCAGGGCTTCGGCGTGGACGCCGACGAGAACATCATCCCCGGCCAGCTGCAGCGCCTTGAGATTCCCGTCGGTGGCCTGACCAAGGCGCGGGCGACGGAGAACGTGAACCTGATCGGCAACCTGAAGGCCGACGGCCCGGTCGCGGCCGGCGCAAGCATTCTGAATAGCCCGCCATTGACGATTCGTGCCGGTGCGGTTGGCGCGGGCACTGCGCCGACCGCAACCACACCGTTAACGGATCTGGCGCTGGCGTCCGATCCTGCGACGGCGTTGTTCGCGGGCACGGAGATGCTGACGCTGAGCGCGAAGAAGGGCGGCCGCAGCCTGCAGACCGGGTCGCTCGACACCGCCGGCATGACGGTCGCCGACCTGCAGAACTACATGCGTTCCAGCTTCCAGATCGACACGACCGTGCCCACCGTGGCCGGCACGCCGGCGGCGGGCGGGTCGCTGTTGACGCTCGGCACTGACCCGGCGGGCAGCGCGCGGTTGTCGTTCGTCGGCAACACCGGAAAGGAGAACGCGCTGGCGATCACCGGCGCTGGCCTTGGCACGAATGCCGGCACCGCGCCGATCTCGTTCACCGACGGCACCGACGGCACCTACACCAGCGACCCCACCGGTGAAAGCGTCCACACCAGCTTCATCGTCTACGACTCGCTCGGCACGGCGCTGAACGTCGACGTGACGGCCGTGCTGGAATCGAAGTCGGACGCGGGCAACACGTGGCGCATCTTCGCCAGCAGCCGCGACGACACCGACACCGCCGCCCCCGTCAGCGCCACCAACAATGGCGCGCTGCTGGGCAACGGCACGCTCACGTTCGACAAGGACGGTAAGCTGATCGAAAGTACCGGCACCACGCTCACGGTCGACCGCACCGCCACCGGCGCGGGCTCGCCGGTGACCTTCGCGCTCGGGCTCGAGGGCGTCTCGCAGCTATCGGACACAACCGGCCAATCGGATCTGAAGGCCAGCGACCAGGACGGCCGCGAGATCGGCAGCTTGAGCGGCTATTCGGTGGGCGCCAACGGCACGATCACCGGCACGTTCACCAACGGCCTGACGCAGGCGCTGGGCCAGGTCGCCGTCGCCACGTTCAACAACCCCTTGGGCCTCGAGGACAAGGGCGGCAACATGTACATCACCGGCGCCAACAGCGGCGTGCCGATCATCGGCAGCCCGTTGACCTTGGGCGCGGGCGCCGTGCGATCGGGATCGCTGGAACTAAGCAACGTCGATCTGTCGGAGGAGTTCATCAACATGATCATCTCCAGCACGGGCTTCTCGGCGTCCAGCCGGGTCATTACGACGAGCGACCAATTGATTCAGGAATTGTTGAACGCCGCCCGATAACCTATTTAGCAGTAGGCTTGCCCATCGTCTTCTCCGCGTTTCGGGGAGAGAGACGATGGGCAAGCCCATCGCTAAACCAAAGAGGCCGGGTCGAGGATCGACCCGCGCGAGACAGGGACACTGAAAGGCAGGATGCCGCAATGATCACCCTCACCCGTCTGAACGGCCAGCAATTCATCATGAACGCCGAGAAGATCCGCTACGTCGAGGCGACGCCCGACACGGTGATCTGTGCCGATACCGGCGAAAAGCTGATGGTGAAGGAAACGCTAAAGGAAGTCATGCAGCGCGCGATCGACTACGCGCGGGTCATCCGTCGACCCATCACGGACTAGCGCAATAACTGCCGAACTAAAACGGAAAGCGCTACTAGATAGATCATCGTCCGATCATCCACTGCACTAACCGGCACAGATTGCCGATACATCCATAGATGATGTGTCGGCTCGCGCCATTTCTGGCGCGGGTCTGCGCCCAACGAAGGGTTGATCCAAGATGGCCGAAGAAGCAAAGAAAAAGCCCGACGCCGCTCCCGCAGGTGACAAAGGGGGCGAGAAGGACGGTCACGGCGCCAAGAAGGCCGGTGGCATCGCTGCGCTGCTCGGGAAGACCCCGGTCATGCTCGGCGGCATCATGCTGCTGGAAGCAGTCGTGCTCTTCGCGGGGTTCAAATTCATTGGAGGCGGGGCCCCTCGGTCGGCGGCCGGAGCGGAACTGGTCGCGGTTGAAGGTGAACACGGCGCGGCGGCCGGTGACGGTCACGGTGGTGGCACCGGGGCGGCGATCGACAAGCGCAAGGCGGCGGAGGTTCAGGTACTGGACATCAAGGCGCCCAACAAACTGTCGGGCCGCACGTTCCTGTACGACGTCAGCATCTTCGTCTCCACGCGCGCCGAGCATCAGGAAGCCGTGCAGGCGACGATCAAGGAGCGAGAGGCCTTGATAAAAGACCGCGTCCGCACCATTATTGCTCAGAGCGATCCGGAAAAACTAGGTGGCGGCTCCGAACCCGGGCTCGAGACGCTGCGTAGACAGGTTAAGTACCAGCTGGACGAGATCGTCGGTGAAGGATTGATCGACGAAGTGCTCGTTCCACGCTGCATCCCGTATCGCACCGACTACTGATTCACCGCCTGGCAGGACGCCGGCGGGTGAATCGCCTCTGAGGCAGGATGCCGACGAGGGCGCGACCCGCACCGGGACTGCCAAGGATGGTGACGAATGGCTGAGACCGATCCCACCTCGCCGGGCGCTGCGCCCGAACCCACCAACGCCGTCGATGCCGACCTTGCCGCCGCACTTGCGGGCGCCGTCGATCCGTCGGCCGACCAGCAGTCCATCGACGACCTCCTTCAGTCTGCCAGCTTCGAGGACCCCAGCGCGGTTGAGGGCGCGTCCGTCCCTGCCGACGTCAACGAGTACAAGCTGCCGAACTTCTCGCAAGTGGTGACCGATGCGCAGGTCTCCAGCATCGATCTGCTGCGCGACGTCGAGCTGAACGTGAAGATCGAGCTCGGCCGGTCGCAGATGCTGGTCGAGGACGTGCTGAAGCTGGCCGAGGGATCGGTGGTTGAACTGGACAAGCTGGCCGGCGACCCGGTCGACGTCTTCGTGAACGACCGGTTGATCGCCCGCGGCGAAGTGCTGGTGCTGAACGACAACTTCTGCGTGCGCGTCAACGAGATCGTCGCCGGCGCCAAGGAAGAGGGGCTGTGATCGGTTCGTGCCGACATCTGCGACATCGCGGGCGCATCGCGCTGCTTCTGCTGGCGATGGCCGCCGCTGAAGGTTCGTTCGCAGCCCACCTGCTGGCCCAGCCAGTTCCCGCCAATTCGCCTGCCGACGTCACCCAACCCCTCGTCCTCGCGCCGGCCGAGGAAAGCGCCTACTCGGGCACGATGCTGCGCCGGTCACGCGCGCCCGGTGAGAAAGACGCGGCCTCCACTGACGACACAACGGCGGTGGCGGCCGCGCCTGATACAGGCTTTGGCACCGCACGGCTGATCATGTCGCTGGGGCTCGTGCTGGCGATCATCTTTGTGCTGAAGCACTTCGGGCAGCGCTGGTTCGTGCCGGGTGCGGTGAAGGGTGGATCGAAGACGGTCGAAACGCTATCGCGTTCCATCATCGGCCCCCGGCAGCACGTGCTGCTGATCCGCGTCGGTCGCCGGCGGGTCTTGGTCGTCGCCGACAGTGGCGGGAAGCTGTCGCAGTTGGATCAGATCACCGACGCCGACGAGATCGCGGAGCTAACTGCCCAGGTCCGCACCGACAAGCTCGGCCCCGCCAGCACGGCTTTCGCCGGCCTGTTCGGCAAGAGCGCCGAGAAGTTTGAGAACATCGGCCCAGATAAGCGCGAGGACAAGGAAGACTTGGTCGACCCGGAAATGGTCGACACATCGGTTGCGGTCACGCAGAGCGAACTTCAGGGTTTGTTAGAGAAGGTTCGCGGCGTGTCGAGCCGGATGGGCAGATAGATACTTCCGGTCCCTCTCCCATGTACTCAAGGGAGAGGTTAGGTCAGGGTAATTTCGAACTGCTGAAAGTCTCTCGGCAGTACGAATCACCATCACCTAGCCTCTCCCGGAGTACCGGGAGAGGGACCGGACGCGACTGAATGATGCGTGAGCAGGATGCTCGCGTTGGAACGACCGGGGAAGAACGTCATGAGCACGGATGCTCTATCGATCGTCTCGCGCTGGCGCGCCTGGCTGTGGTGCGCCGTCATCGTACTCTCGTCGGTCACGCCCGCGTTTGCCCAGCAGATCCCGCCGAATCCCACGCCCGGCGAACCGTTCATCGCGCCAACGTCGGTGGATGGGGGCCCGAATGCCGCGGTCGATCTTCCTGCCAATTCGCCGTTCAACCTGAACGGCAAGCTGCCGGACATCAGCTCGCCCGAGAACTTCTCGGCGGCGATGCAGATGATCATCCTGCTCACGGTGCTGTCGTTGGCGCCGGCGATCCTGATCATGATGACCAGCTTCACGCGCATGATCATCGTGCTGTCGCTCTTGCGGCAGGCGCTGGGCACGCAGTCGTTGCCGCCGAACCAGATCCTGATCGGGCTGGCGATGTTCATGACGTTCCTGGTGATGGGCCCCACGATGCAGAAGATCAACGAGACGGCGCTGCAGCCCTACATGGACGGGCAGATGGATCAGAAGACCGCGCTCAGCCGCGCGGTGGTGCCGATGCGCGACTTCATGATCAAGCAGATCGTCGCAGCGGATAACGATGCCGACGTCGATCTGTTCGCCGACTTCGCCGGTAAGCCGCGCGCGGAAAGCTGGGACGACGTCGGCACGATGACGCTCATCCCTGCCTTCGTCTTAAGCGAACTGAAGACGGCGTTCATCCTCGGCTTCAAGGTGTACCTGCCGTTCCTGATCATCGACATGGTCATCTCTACGGTCCTCATCAGCATGGGCATGATGATGCTGCCGCCGGCCATGATCTCGTTGCCATTTAAGCTGTTGCTGTTCGTTTTGGTCGACGGTTGGCACTTGATTACGCAACGGCTAATGGGTAGTTTCGTCGCATAAGTTTTCAGCAGCCTGACGAGCGGCCATGGATGGCCCAATAAGCAGGCAACGGGACAGGGCAGTCCCGTGATTCAGCTGACACTCTTCGAGCAATTCGAGGGTGCCGGCGACACTCAGGGAAGGGTGTGACAGATGGGCGTCAACCTCGATCTCGGACAGGCGGTCGACCTGGTCCGCCACGCGTTAATCCTCATGCTGCTGGTGTCTGCGCCCATGCTGGTGATCGGCATGGTGGTCGGCATCGTCGTGTCGCTGTTTCAAGCGGTCACGCAGATCCAGGAGCAGACCCTCACCTTCATCCCCAAGATCGTCTCCATGGTCGCCGCCGCGATCATCCTCATGCCCTGGATGACCAATCGGCTGCTGGAGTACACCGCCAGCATGTTCCTGACGGGCGAGGTGCCGTAGGGAAATTTGCGGTTTGCGATTGCCGATTTGCGATTGAAGAAGCAGCCGTTCAATCCCAAATTCCAATCGCAAATCGGCAATCGCAAATCGCAGATGATTCAAGACCTGCTCAACTTCGTCCCCGTTTACGTGCTCGTGCTCGTGCGCGTGGCGGCGATGATGTTGTTCGCGCCCATCCTCGGCAGCAGCCGGATTCCCAAGCGCGTGAAGGGATTGCTGGCGATCATGCTGGCGATGGGGTTGGCGTCGGGCGTCACGGTGCCGCCGGTCATTCCCGAATCGCTGGGGGCGCTCACGGTCGGCATTGCCGGCGAGATCGTCTTCGGGCTGTCGATGGGCATCGTCATGTCGATGTCGTTCATCGCGGCGCAGTGGGCGGGCGAGATCATCGGCCAGCAGATGGGCCTGCAGATGGCCGAGGTGTTCGATCCGCAGTACGGCTCGCAGGGATCGCTCGTGGGCGACATGTACTACATGCTCGCGACCGTCACGTTCCTGTCGATCGGCGGGCACCAGATCATGATTCGCGCCGTCGGCGAGAGCTTCCGCCATTTGCCGCTGCTCAGCGTCGGCATGAACGCGCAGCTGTTCGAGTTGCTCATCGGCCTCGTGCAGGCGTCGGCGGTCATCGCGTTTCGGTTGGCCGCCCCGGTGCTGGTGACGATGCTCGTGGTCGATCTGGCCTTGGGACTCATCGGCAAGGCCATGCCGCAGTTCAACGTGATGGCCGCCGGCATGACGCTGCGGTCGGCGGTCGGCATCTTCATCGTCATCGTGGGCCTCGGGCTCACGAGCGAGGTGATCCGGGATTCAACGCTCGACAACCTCGACACCGTCGTCGCGGCGTTCCGTGGAACGGTGTAGGGGCGGGCCTCCGTGCCCGCCCGTTTTGGCTGGATAGCGAACCGCGTGTGCGAGATGAAGGAGGGCAGGCACGGAGGCCTGCCCCTACGAAGACGTGTTCGTCACGGATAACGACCCATGGCAGCAGACGACGCTGGTGACAAGACCGAGGCCCCGACCCCCAAGCGCCGCCAGGAGGCGCGCGATCAGGGGAACGTCGCGCGCAGCGCCGACATCGGGCCGGCGGTCCTCATCATCATGTCGATGATCCTGCTGAAGGCCTACGGCGAGGGCGTCGTCACCGCGCTGAAGATGCTGCTGCTCGACACGTTCGGCGAGGGGGCGTTCACCGACTTCACCGGCTTGAACATCGGCGGGCGCATCGTGAAGAACCTCGTGGCCGTCGCGCTGGCGGCGGCGCCGATCTGCATTGGCATGATGATCACGGGCATCTTCGTCAACGTGCTGCAGGTCGGCTTCCGCTTCAACACGAAGAAGCTTCAGCCGAACATGAAGGCGCTCAACCCGATCAAAGGGCTGGGCAACCTGTTCGGCAAGAAGCGCGGCCTCGTGCCGGTGCTGATGAACTTCGTGAAGTTCACGGTGATCGCCGTCCTCGCCTATCAGGCCGTCGCCGATCGCGTGCTGATGATCGTGTCGTCGCAGACCCTCGAGTTCCAGCAGATCTTCCACCTGGCCTCGGGCATCATCTACTCCATCGCCATCCGCATCGGCATCGTGCTGCTGGTACTGGCCATTCTCGATTACGCCTACCAGTGGTGGAAGATCGAGAAGGATTTGAAGATGACCAAGCAGCAGGTGAAGGACGAGATGCGCTCGATGGACGGCGACCCGCAGATGAAGGCCCGCCGCAAGCAGATGGCAATGGACCGGCTGCGCAAGCAGGTGAAGGCCAACGTGCCGACCGCCGACGTCATCGTCACCAACCCCACGCACTACGCGATCGCGCTGAAGTACGACGCCGGCACCATGCACGCCCCGCGCGTCGTCGCCAAGGGCAAGGGGCCGTTGGCCTTGCACATCCGCGAGATCGCGATCGCGCACGGCATCCCGATCCTCGAGCGCAAGCCGTTGGCGCGGGCGTTGTACAAGATGGTGGAGGTGGGGCAGGAGATTCCGGAACAGTTTTACTCGACCGTCGCCGAGATCCTGGCGTACGTATGGGAGTTGAGCGGAAAGTTGAAGAGGCAGAGCGCCTAGTCGTACCACGGGCGGCCCGCCCGTGTTTTGGATGAGTAAGAAGGACACGGGCGGGCCGCCCGTGGTACGGAGGAGGCGGAAGCGCGCTCCGGCCGTGGCATGGGCGTCTCGCCCATGCGTGTGGACTGGAACGGAAAGCGTGATTTATGGCCGACCGCGCCGGCCATGCAGGCCGGCACAAATGAGATCACTTGGCCCTATGACAAGCATGGGCGAGACGCCCATGCCACGGTCGGACGGGTGCCACAGGTCGCGGTACGCCGAGACTTGTGTCTTCGTCCAGTAAGTCAGACACAGGTCTACGAGTACGCCGACCTGTGGCACCGGGACCCGGCAATCAGCGAGAAGCATATGGGCAACGAAATCTATTCTTCGGGTGACGAAATCCACTCTTCGCCTCGCGAACTCCACTCTTCGCGCGACGAAATCCACTCTTTGCGGAACGAAATCCACTCTTCGCGCGACGAAATCCAGTCTTCGCGCCGCGAAATCCACTCTTTGCGCGACGAAATCTATTCTTCTCGCCGCGAAATCCATTCTTCGCGCGACGAAATCCATTCTTTGCGCCCCGAGATCCACTCTTCTCGCCGCGAAATCCAGCGCCCAGCGAATGAAATCATGCTATTGGGCGCATAGATCGTAATAGCGGACCATCGACCACGAACCGCCGACCGATAAACCATGGCAACCGCAGTCGCACCCAACCCCTTCTTCGCCAAGCTGCACGAGCATCGCGGGATGATCTTCCCGATCTCGTTCATCGCGTTGCTCGCGGTGCTGTTGGTGCCGTTGCCGCCGTTTATATTGGACCTGTTGTTGGTCCTGAACATCACGATCGCCATCATCGTGCTGGTCACGACGATCTACATCAAGAGCCCGCTGGAGTTCGCGGTCTTTCCGTCGTTGTTGTTGGCCGTCACGCTGTTTCGGCTGGTGCTGAACGTGGCGACGACGCGTCTGATCCTTAACGCCAGCGGCACGCCCGAGGAAGCGTTGCACGCCGCCGGTGAGGTCGTGATGCGGTTCAGCGAGTTCGTGACGGGCGGCAAGATGATCGTCGGCGTGATCATCTTCG
Organism: Tepidisphaeraceae bacterium; assembly: GCA_035998445.1. Lineage (NCBI taxonomy): Bacteria > Pseudomonadati > Planctomycetota > Phycisphaerae > Tepidisphaerales > Tepidisphaeraceae > Tepidisphaeraceae bacterium. The sequence goes on from DASYHQ010000033.1 coordinate 125,999, forward strand.
TGATCATCTTCATCATCCAGTTCGTCGTGATCACCAAGGGTGCCACGCGCATCAGCGAAGTGGCTGCGCGGTTTACGTTGGACGCCATGCCCGGCAAGCAGATGGCGATCGACGCCGACCTGAACGCCGGCATCCTCACCGAGCCCGAGGCCCGCAGGCGCCGCAGCGAGATCTCGCAGGAAGCCGACTTCTACGGTGCGATGGACGGTGCCAGCAAGTTCGTGCGCGGCGACGCGGTGGCGGCCATCATCATCACGTTCATCAACGTGCTCGGCGGCATCTACGTCGGCATGGTCGAAAACGGCTGGGAGATATGGCACTGCCTGGAGCTGTACACGAAGCTGACGATCGGCGACGGCCTGGTGAGCCAGGTGCCGGCGTTCATCACGACCCTCGCCGCTGGTTTGATCGTCACGCGCACCAGCAGCAAGAACGATCTCGGCGACGAGATGCTCGGCCAGATGCTGGCCAAGCCCAAGGCGCTCATCATCGCGGCGGGCTTTTTGATGGCGATGTCGTTCACCGGGTTGCCCGCGTTTCCGCTGTTGATCCTGGGCGCCTGCTGCGGCGGGCTGGCGTTCGTGATGAACCGCAGCGAGAACCGCACGATCGCCGCGGCCGCCGCCAAGGAGAGCGAGCAGACGCAGGCGGCCGCCAAGGAACCGGAAAAGGTCGAGAAGCTGCTGGACGTCGACACGATGGAGCTGGAAGTGGGCTACGGCCTCGTGCGGCTGGTCGACACGACCAAGGGCGGCGATCTGCTCGACCGCATCAGCCTGATTCGCCGGCAGATCGCGGTGGACCTTGGCATCATCGTGCCGCCCATCCGCATTCGCGACAACATGCAATTGTCGGCCAACGACTACGCGATCAAGATCAAAGGCCAGACCGTGGCGCGCGGCGTGACCTACCCCGAACAGTACATGGCCATGGACAACGGCGCCGTGAGCGGCCCGATCCCCGGCGGCACGCAGACGATCGAGCCCGCCTTCGGCCTGCCGGCGTACTGGATTACGGAAAGCGAGCGCGGGCAGGCCGAACTCTTGAACTACACCGTCGTAGAAGCCACTGCGGTTCTCGCGACACACCTCACGGAGGTCGTGAAGCAGCACGGTTACGAGCTGTTGACGCGGCAGGAAGTGAAGAACCTCGTCGAGAACCTGAAGGTGCGCGTGCCGGCGTTGATCGAGGAAGTGATCCCGACGCAGATCAAACCGGGCGAGTTGCAGAAGGTGATGCAGAACCTGCTGCGCGAGCGCGTGCCGGTGCGCGATCTGGAGACGATCATCGAAACGCTCGGCGACTGGGCGACGCGCACGAAAGATCTGGACGTTCTGACGGAATATGTGCGCTCGGCATTGGCACGGACGATCTGCAAACAGTATGTTGATGACGCTGACAAACTCTGGTGCGTAACGCTTGATCCGGCCATGGAAGACCTGATCAACTCGCACCTGGAGCGCAGCGAGCGCGGCACGACCAACACGATGCCGCCAGTGACGGCCCAACAGGTGGTCCAGAACATCGCCGAGAAGATGAACGAGCTGACCGCGATGGGACGGTCGGCGGTCATCCTCTGCAGCCCGACGATAAGGGGGCCGCTTCGGCGCATGATCGAGACCGGCCTGCCCCACGTGGCCGTGCTGGCGTACAACGAGGTCGTGAGCGACGTCGCCGTTGAAGCGGTGGCGCTGGTGGGAATGAACGGGTAGGATGGTATTTTCGATTTGAGATTTGCGATCTGCGATTGAAGCGGCGAGATGGACGTCTGCTCTTCAATCGGCAATCGCAAATCGCAAATCGGCAATTCCTAGAAATGTCCAAGGACGGACGCTATGAATCTGCAGACCTTCAAAGCACAAACGATGGCCGAGGCGCTGTCGCAGGTGAAGACGGCGATGGGGCACGACGCCGTCATCCTTCACACGCGCACCTTCGTGACGCGGCAATGGCTAGGACTTAGACGCCGCGAGATGGTGGAGATTACGGCGGGCAAGGGGCTGAACGTCGGCGAGCGCTCTGCCCGCCGTGCCGCCCAGACGCCGCGCGTGGCGACGACGGTGGGGGCCGGCACTTATTCCCGTCAAACCTTGCTGAACGGGCCGGCCGCGGTGCTGGCGACGGCCCGCGCGCCTGAGACGTCGCCGCGGCAGAACTTCCTGGACTCGCCCGCCGCGGGCAACGCGGCCATTCACGGCATTACGCAGGACATGGGTTCGCTGAAGGCGATGGTCGCCGACCTCGTCAAGCAGACCCGCGCTGCCGGCGCGCCGCAGGTGCCCGAGGACTTGCTGGAGTACTACACGCAGATGGTGGGCAACCAGGTGGCCGAGGAATTGGCCGCCGATGTGCTGAAGACCATCCAGCGGCAGAGCCGTCCGGAGATGCTGCAGAACGGCGAGTTCGTTCGCGAGAAGATCGCCGAGCAACTGGAGAAGCTGATCCCCACGTCCGGCGGCATTCGCAGGACGAAGACGGTGGGGCCGCACATCGTCGCGCTCATCGGCCCCACGGGCGTCGGCAAGACGACCACGCTGGCGAAGCTGGCGGCCAACCTGAAGCTGCGCGAGCGGCACAAGGTGGGGCTCATCACGCTCGACACCTACCGCATTGCCGCCGTCGACCAGTTGCGCAAGTACGCCGACATCATCGGCAGCCCGCTGCGCGTGGTGAGCACCGGCGACGAGCTGCGCGAGGCGATCGCGAGCATGGACGACTGCGAGTACATCCTGATCGACACCGCCGGCCGCAGCCCGCGCGACGCGATGAAGCTGAACGAGCTGAAGGGCCTGTTGGCCGTCGCCGAGCCCGACGAGGTCCACCTCGTGCTGACCGCCACCGCCAGCGCCGATTCGGTGCAGATGGCGATCACGAAGTTCAGCGAGGTGCGCGTCGACAAGATCATCTTCACGAAGCTCGACGAGGCCGCGCATGTGGGTGTCGTGCTGAACGCCGTGCGCAAGGTGAACAAGGGCCTGTCGTACATCACCACGGGCCAGGACGTTCCGGACGACATTGAGGTCGGCCGCGGGCGTCGGTTGGCTCAGATGATCCTGGGGAACTAGGGAGATTTGCGATTTACGATTGCCGATTTTCGATTGAAGAAGAACGCCTGCTCTTCCAATCGCAAATCGGCAATCGCAAATCGCAAATATAAAAACATGACCATGATGATGGACCAAGCCACGCACCTGCGCTCGATGATGGGCACGCGCAAGCGCGCCACGGTGATCGCGATCACCAGCGGCAAGGGTGGCGTAGGCAAGAGCAACATCTCGGTGAACCTGGCCGTGCAGTTCGCGGCCGCGGGCAAGAAGGTCGTCCTGCTGGACGCCGACCTTGGCCTGGCCAACGCCGACGTGCTGTGCAACGTCGATCTGCCGGCCAACCTCTCGCACGTGCTGTCGCGCCGCAGGGAGCTGCGCGACGTGCTGTTCGACGCGCCCGGCGGATTCAAGATGATCGGTGGCGCGTCCGGCCTGGCCCGCATGGCCGACCTGTCGGACGACGACCGCGAGCGCATCGTCGCCGCGATGGCGGAGATGGAGGAAAGCTCCGACATCATCCTGATCGACACCGGCGCCGGCATCAGCCCCAACGTCCTGGCCTTCACCCGGGCGGCCGACCATGTACTGGTCGTTACCACGCCCGAACCGACCGCCATCACCGACGCCTATGCGGTCATCAAGGTGCTCAGCCGCCAGTACGCGTTGCCGGAAGAAGACCAGCGGCGAGTCAGCCTGCTGGTGAACCAGGTGCAGTCGTCGGTGGAAGCAAAGATCGTCCACGACCGCATCGCGAAGGTCGCAAGGCAGTTCCTCGGCGTGCCCGTGCTGGATGCCGGCTACGTGATGGATGACGAACAGGTGCCGATGAGCGTGCGGAAGCGAATCCCCTTCACGCTTGCCGCCCCCAAGTGCTCGGCCAGCCAGTGCATCGCCCAGTTGGCGATGCGATTGGAGAAGGGCGTCTCCAACCGCAGCGAACGCGGCGGGTTCTTTAATCGTATGGGTAAGTGGTTCAAGAGATAAGGAGATTGCCGATGGGCGATCTGCGATCTGCGATTGACGAGCGGCGGCCTTTCAATCGCAAATTGCAAATCCCAAATCGGCAATGAGCAATTGCCCCTTCGCTTCGCCGCCAGTCTCGCGATTCTCGCTTTTGTGGTCTGCCTGGTCGTGGGCGGGTTGCAGGTGGGCAATACGTTCAGCACCACCATTACGCGTGCCCTGCAGGCGATGGGCGGCACATTAGTGGTGGGGTGGGTGGTGGGGTGGGCGGGGCAGAAGATGATCGACGAGCGGATGGAGCAGGTGAAGGCCGCGTCCGACAAAATTGCGGAGGTGAAAACCTCCGCCGATGACCGATAATCAGAAGTGGTGTGTTCGAACGACGGATGACACGCCCGCCCGCAAGGATGCAGGCGTCATGCGATCCGCGAAACCAAGGACCGGGAGTAGCCAATGGCCAAAGCAGTAATAGCCCTGAAATCGACGCCCTCGAAGCGCGACATCAAGGAAGTGTGGGGCGACTACAAGCAGAACAAGACCGAGCCGTTGCGCAACATCCTGATGGAGCATTACCTCCACCTGGTGCGTTACAACGCCGAGCGGATCCACGTCAAACTCCCCGATGAGGTCGAGCTGGACGATTTGATGTCGGCCGGCATCTTCGGCCTGATGGACGCGATCAACGCCTACGATCTCGATCGCGGCGTGAAGTTCGAGACCTACTGCGCCCCGCGCATAAGGGGCGCGATCCTGGATGAACTTCGCAGCATGGACTGGGTGCCGCGCCTCGTGCGTAGCCGCGCCCACAAGCTCGACGGCGCCAGCAAGCAACTCGAGACGGAGCTGGGCCGTGCGCCGACCAGCGAAGAGGTCGCCAAGCGTCTGCAGGTGCCAATGGCCGAGTACGATAAGATGGCCAAGGACGCCTCGGCCGTCGGCCTGGTCAGCCTGAGCCGCAAGTGGTTCGAGACCGACAGCAACAAGGACGTGCGCGAGATCGACGTGCTGGAAGACAAGCGCGGCGCCGACCCGGTCCGCGAGATCCAGCGGAAGGACCTGAAGGAACTGATCACGAAGGGTCTGTCGCGGGCCGAGCGGCTGATCATCATCCTGTACTACTTCGAAGAGATGACGATGAAGGAGATCGGCGCCACGCTCGATCTGAGCGAGAGCCGCGTGAGCCAGATGCACAGCAGCATCCTGGCCCGGTTAAAGGCCCAGATGGCCGACCGCCGCAAGGAATTCCAACAGGCGACGGCGGTGTAGGACCGTCCGACCTCCGACCATACTGATGAAGTACGCAAAGGCCGGCCATTTCAGTGGCCGGCCTTTTCTCTTCTGTAGGACAGGCATTCCTGCCTGTCTCTCCCCCCGTATTCTCTTAGTCTCTCTTCTGTGGCACAGGCATTCTTGCCTGTGTCTCTTCCTGTCTTTTCCTGCTCTCGGTGGGACGGACATTCTTGTCTGTCTCTCTTTGCGCTCTCCACTTGCGCACCAGAAGACGGCGCGAAGGTCACGAAGGGCAGACGCGAAGGCCGCCGAGAAGACAAACGCCAATCGCGGCGGCGGTTTGGGTAAGGTAACGCGCGAAACCGTGCACCATTTTGCACCATTTTGCACCATCGGGTGATCGAGCCAGTCGCCGATAGGGCCAACGCGTTGCGTATTCAGTTGTCAAAGAGCAGGCTATCCATCTCTACGCCCGCGCTGCGCAGTTGAGGTGGATTCAGCGCAACGCGCTCAGCTTTTCTTCGCGTCCGCCTTCGCGTCCTTCGCGCCTTCGCGTCTCTGCCTCTTCGTCATCGCGACTCCGCCGCGTGGCAGGCAAGAATGTCTGTCCCACCAAGGAAGAGACACAGGCAAGAATGCCTGTGCCACAGAAGAGAGGCAGAATACGGGGGGAGATGAAGACGGGGGGAGAGACAGGCAGGAATGCCTGTCCTACAGAAGAGGGAGACGCATGCCGGGAAACGATGCTGGCCTGGTTGCTTGAGCAACCAGGCCAGTTCGGTTTCCTTCAAGATGGTCCTGACGAGCCGAACCTAGTTCACACCGGCCATCATCGCGTCGCGGAGCTTGCGGAGGGCTTCGTGTTCGATCTGGCGGACACGTTCGCGGGTCAGACCGATGCGTTCGCCAATCTCCTTCAGGGTCAGCGGGTCCTCACCGGTGAGGCCGTAGCGGAGCTTGAGGATGTTGCTGGCGCGGTCGTCGATGGCGGCCAGCAGGTCGCCCAGCTGGCGCAGCTCGTCGCTATCGCAGACCTCCTGATCGGGGGTCGGGTTGTGCGTATCGGCGACCAGATCGTTGATCGTCAGCTCACCGTCGTCGCTCGCGACCTGGGTGGGCGAGTGATACGCCTTCACGGCCTTGCGGATGATCTTCAGCTTCTTCGGCGACATCTTCAGATGAGCCGACAGCTCATCGATGCTCGGCAGGCGACCGAGGCGGTCTTCCAGCTGGCGCATCGCCTGCTTGAACTGGGTCATCAGCTCGACCATGTACGCCGGGATGTGGATCGGCTGCACACTGTTGATCAGGGCACGCTTGATCGCCTGCTTGATCCACCAGCTGGCGTAGGTGCTGAACCGGCTACCGTTCTCAGGGTCGAAGCCTTCGACCGCCTTCAGCAGGCCAATGTTTCCTTCTTCGATCAGATCGGGCAGCGACAGGCCACGCCCGACGTAGTGTTTAGCGATGTTGACGACCAGGCGCAGGTTCGACCGCACCATGCGTTCACGGGCGGCGGGGTCGTTGTCGTTAACGATGCGACGACCGAGCGTCTTCTCCTCATCGGCCGTCAAGAGTGGGGACTCGTTGATCGAGCGGAGGTAAAGCTGGAGACCAGATTGGACCGCGGCTGTCGCCATAAGTTGTCCAGAAAGGTAGATACGGTCATGCTTCCGCCTGAAGCACTTCGCATCTTCATACTACTTAAACGAGGCTCATCAGTTCGTACAAAAATAGTACGGAATGAGACCTCAACCAGATTACATCGGCGGCGAAACGATCTGACTTTTACAAATCTAACGTGAACTTCGATTTGAACCGGCACTTTATCGCTTGAGATGCTCGTTCCGGTGCTGTCCTTCAGATTGTTACGAAGGCAACCCCAATCGTCAAGCACATTCTGCCGCTGGACGCGCGCAAAAAACCGGGCCATCCCTGTGAAGGAATGGCCCGGTGTGACTGCTGTAAACATGGGTAGGGCATACCCTTACCCACGGCGTTGAAATCCCTTAGAACTTCAGGTTGCCCAAGCCGGTGGTGCCACCGACGTCCTCAAGGCCACCACGCAGACCCTTGCGGTCGGCACGCTGCGAACGCACCTCCTCGCGCTTCTCCTCTTCCTGGGCCCATTGTGCACGCTTGAGCGACAGGCCGATCTTGCGCTCGTCGCTGTCGACGCGCAGGATCTTCACGTCGACCTCCTGATTGACCTTCAGGTTGTCCTCGGGCTTCTCGACCTTCTGGTCGGAGATTTCCGAGATGTGCAGCAGACCTTCCAGGCCCGGTTCCAACTCCACGAACACGCCGAAGTTGGCGATCTTCGTGACGTGGCCCTTGACGACCATGCCCGGACGGTAGTTGGCGGGGATGACCGTGGTCCACGGATCTTCCTGCATCTGCTTGAGGCCCAAGGCGATGCGCTGCTTCTCCTGGTCGACCGACAGCACGACCGCCTGTACCGATTCGCCCTTCTTGAGCACTTCGGACGGGTGACCGACCTTCTTGGTCCACGACAAATCGCTGACGTGCAGCAGGCCGTCGATGCCTTCCTCGATCTCGACGAACGCGCCGTAGTTGGCGATGTTGCGGATCTTGCCCTCGACGACCGAGCCGGGCGGGTACTTCTCGGCAACCCGTTCCCACGGGTTCTCCTCGACCTGCTTCATGCCGAGGCTGATCTCCTGCTTGTCCTTGTTGATCTCGAGCACCTTCACCTTGACCATCTGGTCCTGAGCGACGACCTCGCTCGGGTGGTTGATGCGCTTGGTCCAGGACATCTCGGAGATGTGCACGAGGCCCTCGACGCCTTCCTCAAGCTTGCAGAACGCGCCGTAGGACATGATGTTGACGACCTGCGCCTCGTGGCTGCTGCCGATCGCGTACTTGCTCTCGATGTTCTCCCACGGGCTGGCGTCCTTCTGCTTCAGGCCCAGCGCGATCTTCTCCTTGTCCTTGTCGACCGAGAGGACCTTGATCTCGATCTCCTGGTCGATCTTGAGCATCTCGCTGGGGTGGTTGATGCGGCCCCAGGACATGTCGGTGATGTGCAGCAGGCCGTCGATGCCGCCCAGGTCGATGAACGCGCCGAAGTCGGCGATGTTCTTGACCACGCCCTTGCGGACGTCGCCGACGTTGATGCCCTCGAGCGTCTTGCGCTTCATGTCCTCGCGCTGCTGCTCGATCATCTTGCGGCGGCTGATGACGATGTTGCGACGCTCCTCGTCGATCTTGAGGATGACCGCGTCGATCGTGCGACCGATCCAGTCGGAAATCTCGCCCGGACGGCGGATGTCGACCTGGCTGGCTGGCAGGAAGACCGGCACGCCGATGTCGACCAGCAGGCCACCCTTGATCTTCTTGGTCACCTTGCCGCTGACCGGGTCGCCTTCCTTCTTGCTCTTCATGATGGCTTCCCAGTTGATGATGCGATCAGCCTTGCGCTTGCTGATCTTCACCAGACCGGTGTCGCCTTCCACGTCCTCCAGCAGCACGCGAACCTCGGTGCCGACGGTGACGTTCTCGGGTTCGTCGAACTCGCTGCGTTCGAGGACGCCTTCGCTCTTAAGGCCCAGTTCGACGACGAAGTCGTCGCCGCTCATGCCCGAGACCTTGCCCTTGATGATCGCGCCGGGCGTGAAGTCTTGGACCTCGTCGCCTTGAATGAGCTTGTTCAGATCGTTGGCGGCATCGCCGAGGGCCAAGCCCACGGCCGAGTCGACGTCAGCGTCCATGTCGCCAAGCGAATTGATGAGATTAAAATCGACCATATGAAAATGCGGCGGCCGATGAGGCTGCCTATCCTGTAAGTGCTGCGCGGCCCAATTTTCGGATAGAAACCACCAGCGCCCGCGCGGCACCGGCGGTCCATTACCCAGGATTTCTCAGTCGGACCACCCGACAAAGAGGGGGAAGGGACCATTGTAGAGGCCAAATCGCCAATCGACAAGGCATTAGGTGCACCGACGCGGGCGAATTTCCTCATCTTGCGATGGACGCCATTCTACCTTAGAAAATTTCCGCAATTGGTGCGCCGTCGCCGACGTAGGCGCGTGACCCACATTACAGGGACGGCCGAACATTTTGGGGCACCTTAACGTAGTGTTGACCGGCTCGGTTCCAGTGTTCACAATCGAGTTCTTGGGCGATCGGGCAAAAAGGGAAGAGAGAATGCAGGTGAATCAGCGTTCGATGGATCTTTTGAAGTACCGCAGTTTTCCGGGCATCGGGGCGGCGGTGCGGGCGTGTGCCGATCAGGTGGTTGAGGCGTGGCTGCAGATTGCCAAGGAGAACGTCCCCGCCGCCGGTGGCCTGACTGCCGACGAACTGCGCGATCACCTCGCCATGACGCTGCGCGGTATGGCCGAGACGCTGGAATCCGACCAGCCGATGACGCTCGCCGAGCTCATGGACAAGGCCACCATCCATGGTGACGTGCGCTTCGACCAGCGCTACAACCTGTCCGAATTGCTGACCGAATACAGCCTGATCCGCCCGATCCTGATCGACCACGTCAACGAATTCATGGACCGCCCGATGGACGCGACGGAGATCGTCGCGCTGAACCTCTCGGTCGACGTGGCGGTGAAGCAGGGCGTGCTGGCGTTCGCCAGTCATCAGAAGGCTCAGTTGGAGGCGGGCGCCAACTCGCGTGCGAAATACCTGTCGTTCCTGTCGCACGATTTGCGTGGCGGGCTCAACGGTACGCTGTTGATGATCGAGGTGCTGCGCCGCGAGCTGAAGAACCACGAGCAGTTCGCTGAGTCTGTTCAAGACCTGGAAGCCATGCGGCGGTCGATCCTGGACACGGTCGGCACGATGGACCGCTTCCTGCACGCCGAGAAACTGCGCAACGGCAAGATTCAGCCGCGTCTCGGGCAGGTCAACCTGCACCACCTCGTCCGCGACATCGTCAGCCAGCTTTCCTGGACCGCCAAGGAAAAAGGCGTGACGGTCGAGCCGAAGCTTGATGGCGATGGCATGGTCACCAGTGATCGCGAACTGCTCGTGCTGATCGTGCAGAACCTGATGTCGAACGCGATCAAATACTGCAAGGGGCAGGTGAGCCTGACCGTCACGAAACACGACAGCGGCAACACGATTATCGCGGTCTGCGACAACGGCCCGGGCATCGCGGCCGAGTTTCTGTCGAAGATGTTCGCGCCGTACGCCCGCGGTGACACGCACGGCGAGGCCGGCAACGGTCTGGGCCTCTTCATCGCCCGCCAGTCCGCAGACCTTCTCGGAGCCAAGCTGTGGGGCGAGTCGACCGTGGGCCAGGGCAGCCGGTTTTATGTGGAGATTCCGGAACCGAAGGCTGTCGCCATGGCGTAGGGGATGCCGTCATGCGGAGAGGGTGTTACATCCGGTCCCTCTCCCATGTACTCATGGGAGAGGCTAGGTGAGGGTGATTTCGATCTGCTGACGGTTTTCGAAAGAACGAAATCACCCTCACCTAGCCTCTCCCGGAGTACCGGGAGAGGGACCAAATCAAACCCCCGCGGCCGCGGGGATGTTGGCGAGGATGTCGGACAGCTTCACGTCCGGGAAGTTCTTCTCGAAGTACCGCATTCCCCAGGTCGACTCGAACACCAGGGCCGGCCGGCGATTCGCATCCACCACCAGGCTTGTTCCGGACGGTAACGTGGCGTCGGCCAGCTTTCCTGCGTCTTCGGGTGCAGTGAGCCAACGCAGGGTTTCCCACGGCGCCGACTCCACGCGCGTCTCCACGCCGTATTCGGCCTGCAGGCGGAAGCGCACCACGTCGAACTGCAGCACACCCACCGCGGCCATCAGCGGCACGCGCGAGGTGCTGTCGTAGCGGTACATCAGCTGCACCACGCCTTCCTGCGCCAACTGTTCGACGCCCTCGCGGAACTGCTTGGCGCGATCGGCCTTCTCGCAGTGCAGGTAGGCGAAGCACTCGGGCGCGAAGCTGGGGATCTGGTTGAAGCCCTCCTTCAAACCGGTGGAGAGCGTGTCACCGATGCGCAGGTCGGCGTGCCCGACGACGCCGATCACGTCACCGGCGAACGCTCGGTCGATGATCTCGCGCTCGCGGCCGAACAATTTGTGTGTGCTGGACAGGCGAATGTTCTTGCCCGTGCGCACGATCTTCACGGACATGTCGCGCTCGAACTCGCCGGACACGATGCGCACGAACGCGATGCGGTCGCGGTGCCGCGGGTCCATGTTGGCCTGGATCTTGAAGACGAACCCACTGAAGTGCGGCGCGTTGGGCTCGATCGTGCCCATGGCCGTCGGTCGACCGGCCGGTGGGGGGGATTCATCCACGAACGCGTCGAGGAACGCCTGCACGCCGAAGTTGTTGAACGCGCTGCCGAAGCAGACCAGCGTCTGGCGGCCACCCAGGAACGCCTCACGGTCGAAAACGGTTCCGGCCCCGTCCAGCATAGCCAATTCGTCGCGCGCGGCCGCATAGGCGTCAGGGCTGAGGGCGTCACGCACGACGGCGTCATCGATGCCCGCCACCTTCACCGGCGCGCGGTACGCGCCGCTGGGCGTGCGCTCGAACAGGTGAACCTGCTGCCGTGCGCGGTCCAGAATGCCCTTGAAATCCGGCCCGGTGCCCAGCGGCCAATTGACGGCCACCGCGGCTATGCCCAGCACGCTCTCCAGTTCATCCATCAGCCCGAGCAGATCGCGGGTGGGGCGGTCCAACTTGTTGATAAATGTGAAGATGGGGATGCCGCTGCGCCGGCAGACCTCGAACAGCTTGCGCGTCTGGTCCTCAATGCCCTTGGCGGCGTCGATCACCATGACGGCGGCATCGACCGCGGTCAGGACGCGATAGGTGTCTTCCGAAAAGTCGCGGTGGCCTGGCGTGTCGAGCAGGTTGATGACCTTATCGCGATACTCGAACTGCAGCACGGTCGAGCTGACCGAGATGCCGCGCTGCCGTTCCAGTTCCATCCAGTCGCTGGTCGCGGCGCGCTGCTGCTTGCGGGCCGTTACCGAGCCCGCCAACTGGATCGCGCCACCGTACAGCAACAGCTTCTCGGTGAGCGTGGTCTTGCCGGCGTCGGGGTGCGAAATGATCGCAAACGTCCGGCGGCGGGCAATCGCCTCTTCGTACATCAATGCTCCTCAAACAAAACCGAACCGAACGCGGCCGTATGCGTCGGAAATCAACTCCGATCCTATCTTATGCGCCCACATGGAATTGGCCTAATCGATTCCCGTTCAACACCGTGCGCGTCGGTCTGTACAGTTAGTACGTGCTGCGGGGGCGGTCTTCGCATGCGCGGCGGTTTGCTGGAAGGGTAGAACTTGTTCAACGATAACCTGATGTCATTCGCGGTCCCACGGGGTTCGATTCCGCTGGCCGAGGCCACGTCGTTCTGGCAGCTCGTGGTGACGTCGATCAAGGCGTCGAGCGCGATCGAGAACGCCATCCTGCTGTTGCTGTTGATCTGCTCGATCGCGTCGTGGGGCATCGTTTTATGGAAGCTGAAGGTGCTGCGTGAGGCGTGGGCCGGCAATCAACAGATGGCCGAGGCGTTCGTTGCCGCGACCGACCCGGCGGCGCTTAACGGTAAGGCCGGCGCGATGGCGGCGTCACCCAACGTCATCATCTACCAGGCCGCCCAAGACGCCGTTCGCGATGCCGGCGGCACCCGTGGCGCGTCCAACGGTCGGCTGACGGCCGGTGGCAATCCGCTGATGGCCAAGCGGGGGATCGAGGAACGCGTGCAGATGGCGATGGAGCACACGAGCCGCAGCGCGTTCACGCGCATGCACCGCGGGATGGACATCCTGGCCTCGATCGCCAGCTCGACGCCGTTCATCGGCCTGTTCGGCACGGTGCTGGGCATTATGCACACGTTCCAGGTGCTGGGCACCGCCAAGAGCGCGAGCCTGAACGTCGTGGCCCCCGGCATCGCCGCCGCTTTGATCGCCACCGCCGCCGGCCTCGCCGTCGCGATCCCGGCCGTGTTTGCCTACAACTGGCTGACTGCCCGCATGGATGAACTGCAGGAGCAGGCCGACATGTTCATTGAGTCGCTCGGTCAATGGTTCGTAGGCACCGGGCTGTTCAAGCACGCGCCTGAAGTGAACCACCAGTCGCACGAAGCGACTGATCCGGTCATCGTCGGCGAAGGCGCGCACGTGCCGGGATCGCGCGAGTAGTCGACATCCGGATGGCGGCGCGGACGGTTTCGAACGATTCACGATCGTTGTTTTGCTGGGACGAATCCGATGGGCATGTCACTTGGCGGTGGTGGTGGCGGTGGGAAGGGCAAGCGCCGGCGGCGCAGCGTGGCGGAGATCAACGTCACGCCCCTGGTAGACGTGATGCTCGTGCTGCTGGTGATCTTCATGATCACCGCGCCTACGCTTAAGGAAGGGTTCAGCGTCGAGATTCCGCAGGCGGAAGCGACGCAATCGGTGGCGATCGAGGACGCGCGCCTGGTAACGGTGACCGCCGACGGCCACGTGCTAAAGCCCGACGCCGACTCGGACGACAATCGCTACGATAAGCTGAGCGACCTCGTCGCCGACCTGCAGCGATACCGCACCGACACCGTCGCCGAGCAGAAGCAGCCCGTGGTGGTGATCGTGGGTGACCGCAACGCGACCTACGAGCGCATCATCCAGGTCTGGAACGCCGCCCGGTCGGCCGGCATCGGTCAGGTTAGTTTTCAGTTGGAACCGGGCGACGCGCCAGCCGAGGCGCAGGCGTCGGCTGGCAAGCTCTGATCCTGCTCGCGCGGTTTGGCTCGTCCGCTTGCGACGTTTCGCGCATCTCATTCGATAGGACCGCTTATGCAATCCGCCCCATCCACATCAAAACGTCCGACCGGTTGGAAGCGGCACTTCACCGGCCAGCGGCTGCGGATCTTCATCGCGCTGTCGATCGCGGCGCACTTGTTTCTCGGGCTGTCGTGGGGTGTGCCGGCGTACGTGCAGGAACGCCGGGCCGAGGCGCAGCGGCAACAGGCAGCGATGCTGGAAGCCCAGCAGCGCGCCGCCGCCGAGGAAGCGGAAACCGCCGCCAAGACCAAGGCCGCGGCCGAGACGCTGGCCGACGTGAAGCGGCAGACGCGCCGGGCGTTTGAATCGATGGTCGCGGCGCTGCCCCAACCGAAGAAGGACGACGTCTGGAACGAGATCGCGCCGAAACTCGACCCCGTTCAATCTCAAATGGCCGACGCGCTGGCGGACCGCGCGACCACCGAGACCGACTTGCGCAACCTGCAGCGAGAGCTGAGCGGGCAGATGATCGACGCGGTCAACGGCGCCCTGAACGGCAACGCCAGCGAGACCGAAGCGGCGGCGTTCATGACGCTGGCGCGCGAGCGGCTGCTGCCTGAACTCGTGCGGCACTACAGCAACGGCATGCAGGACAAGGTCGCCCGCCCACTGCAAGGCGACGCGAAAAATTTCATCGAAACCGAGGCCAACGCTACCAAGACCACCATCGACGGCCTGAAGGCGGCACGCGACGACGCGGGCAAACGGTTGACGGCCATCCGCGAGAACCTCGATGCCGCCCAGAAGGCCACCGATATCGCTCACGATGCGATCGCACGCAACGCCGACGGCAAACGCAACGATGAGATTGCGAAGCTGCTGGCGAACGCAACAGAAAAGCTCGCCAGCGCCACAGCCGCGGGTGACGAGTTCAACAAGTTGATCGATTCGATCATCAAGACGGCATCCAGCACCACCGGCGCTGAATCGTTTGCCGATCGGCTTACGGAAGCCAAAACGCGGACGAACAGCGTGCTGGCGAGCGCGAAGCCGACGGCCGACGCACTGGCCAGGCAGGACACGACGGCCGCCGTGAAGGAACTCACCGCCGCCGCGCTGGCGGCGCGAACGCTAGGCACCGCCTGGGGCGCCGCCAACGACGAGGCGGGCCGCGCCCGCGATCGGGCGTTGGCCGCGAGCGGTTCGGCGGTCGGCGTCGCCGGTCGATCGACGGTGCGCGAGAACGTGCAATCCACCTTCGGCGGCGCGTACAAGGAAAAGGCATCCGACCGAATCGCCGCAGTGCTGTCGGCCGCGTTCGCCAAGCGGTTGGAAGGGCGCGGCATCACCGATGCCGCGCTCGTGACCAAGGTCACCGCCGACGTGAAGGCGCTGTTGGAAGAGCGACTCGGCAGCGAGCCGCAGATCGTCACGTCCGCTATCAAGCCGTTGCTGACCTACGGCGAGGCCGACGCCGCTAAACCGTCCACCGGCGCCGGCATGACCGACGCGTTCGGTGATCGGTCGCAGCCGATCGTTACCGAGGGCATCAACGCGGTCGTCATCGACGATGTGATCGACCAGCGCCTCGCCACGATCGCCGACGAGCAATCCAGCGATACGGCCCTCGACGCCGCCGCCGACCGAATCGCCACCGTCGCCAGCAACCAGAACGCCGGCCGATCGACTGGCGGCGGGTTTGCGGGCATCGGCAGTTCCGTGTTGACCAGCCTGCGGTCCGACGCAATCCAGCGGGCGGATGACACTCAGAACGGCATGGCCGCGGCCAACGGCACGGCCAGCACGCAGCCGTTCGTCGACCCACTGCTGACCGATGTGAAGCGTGACCTCACCGAGGCGCTGGCGCGCGACCTGAAGGGGCTGTTGGAGGGGAAGCTGAACGAAGACCAGGCCGAGAAGTTCGTGGAGACCGTCACCACCGCTGGCGATGCGGACGTGTCGCGGCTGGCGGCCAACGTGCTGGACGGACGCGTGTCGGACAGCGACCTGGAGGCCAGCCGAACCGAGTTCAGCATGGCGATGATGGGCCACGTGAACGATGCGCTCGACGCCACCGCGACCGCCGACGTGGAGGCCGAGCTATTCAAGCAGTTGACCGGCGACGCCGGCACGGCGCTGGCGGACAACATCCGTAAGGCCGTGGCGAAAGAGGTGGGCAACGAGCTGGCCAGCGGGTTCGCCAATGCGGCCCGCGACGAACGGCAGGAGAGTGCCGCCAGCGTGCAGGCCCTGCGCGGCGCGATCGACACAATGCGCGACACAACGGCCAAGGCCAGCGAGATCGTCGAGGGCTCGCGCGTGCGCGCCCAGCGCGCCGCCAACGAGGCCGAAAAGGCCAAGCCCGATGCCCCGGCCGCCGACAGTGTCGCCGTCATCAAGGCCGAGCGCGAGCGGCTCACCGTCGTGCGGGAAACGCTGAGCGACGCCCGCACGACGCTCAAGGAAGCAACCGCGAATGCCAAGGTCGGCTCCGAGCGGCTTCGCGCTGCGCTGGGCGACCTCGAGACGTCGCTCGCGAACGTCACGCAGCGACTGGCCGACGCCGATGCCGCAGCTGCCAAGGGGGACGTCAAAGCTTTCGCCGGCGCCGTCGACGAGGTGAAGAAGGCGCTCGATCCGTACCGCAAGGCCGTCACCACGGCCACGACCAGCTTGCAGAGCGAGCCGGCCCAGGCGGGCGCGCAGTTACTGAAGGCAGCGGAATCGACGGTCGCGAAGGATGGCGAGGAGAGCAAGGTGGCGTCGAAGGTGAACGCCGCGTTCGAAGAAGAATTTCGCCAGGCGACGCTGCCACGGCTGACCGATCAGATCGTCAACGCCTACAAGGAGAAGATGGCCAAGGCGGGCGTGGACACCGAGGCGGGTGAGGCGGCGCTGCGCGAGAAGGTCGCCGCTGAACTGCAGAAGCAGGTGTCGACCGGCACATCGGTCGCCGACGGCGCGCTAGCCGAGGTGGACCGTCGCGGCACGTTTAAGGAAGCCGCCAAGGCGACGGGCGAACCCGATGCCGCGATGATTGAAAAAGCCAACGCTGCCGCCGACAACGCGGTGAAGGCGGGCGTCACCACGGCGCTCGGTGGCAACCGTGGTGGGGCGGAGGTCGGCAAGGCACTGAGCGCCGTGAAGGGGCCCAGCCAATCGATCCTGGAGTTGAAGGACAAGTTCGCACGAATGGAAGGCCAATTGCGTGGTGGCCGTGGTGGCCTGTTGGATGAACCGGCCGCCGACGCCGAACTTGTCGAAGGCGAACAGCCCGGCAGCGTAGCGGGCGTGCGAAAGAAGTGGCAGTCGATCCTCGCCAGCGCCGCCGGCGCCGGTGAAGGCAACGGCACCGGCAGCGCCGGGGAGGCGGGTGCGAGTGGCGCGCAGGGCAGCGGCTGGCGATGGGGTCGCGGCGTCAACCCGTTTGGCCATTGGGTAGATGAGGAGCAGTATCAGGCGCTCATCGCCAAGCTGAAGGATCGCGACAAGCAACTGACCGGCGGCCAGGCGTTCGCGCGCGTCGGCGCGACGGGCGATGCGTCCAACGCCGATGCCGATGCCGACATCGTTCGCCCGGCGACCATCGTCGCGCCGACCACTCAGCCTGCCAGCAAGGCCGAGGGGGATCAACCGTACGTGCCCACCTTCAAGTCGCTCGCCTTCGCGACCGCGCCGTACCTCACCGATTCGATCAAGATCGACGGCAGCTTCGACGACTGGAAGGACATCCCCGCGCTGCAGATGAAGCCGGAACGTTTCGACGGCACGGGCCAGGAAGGTCTGACCGTCGCCGACACCGTGACGGCCAAGGTGGCGTGGGACAAACATGGACTTTACTTCATGCTCGACATGGCCGACCCCGACCGCAGCATGAAGACCACGGCCGCGGGCACGTTTTGGGTGGGCGACACGTTCGAGATCTTCCTCGACACGATGAACTCGAAGGAGAACGCCCGGGCTCGTGGCGCCGGCCAGCAGTTCTGGGTGTGGCCGTTGGGCAGCGTGGATGACCCGACGCTGCCGGGCGGCGAATCGTTCGTGGACGGGTATTCGTCGTTCAAATTTGTACCCTTCAAGTCGCACCAGATGCAGCGCGCGATGCGCAAGACCGACGCCGGCTACCAGCTCGAGTGCCGCGTCGACACCATTCACATTCGCGATGCCGATTTGGCGCCCGGCAAGATCCTCGGCCTGAACATGACGGCCGAAACGGGCACGCGCGTCCACTACTACTGGACCGCTTCCAAGGCCACCGCCACCTTCGCGCGGCCCGATACTTGGGGCGACCTGCTGCTGGGCGGCGCCGATGGCCGGCTGGAGATTCCCGAGCGCCTCAGCGATGAAGACGGCGCGGGCGATGCCACCCAGGCCACCTCGTCGTTTCTCGTCGGCCAGCCGCTGCGCTTGCGCGTGAGCGACGGCGATATGAACCTCAACAGTCGCATCGCCGACAAGGTGATGGTGACGGTCGCCAACCCGTCGAACGGCGACTCGCAGGTCGCCATCCTGAAGGAGACCGGTGCCGACACCGGCATCTTCGAAGGCGCGATCCGCACCGTGCTCGACATCGGCGAAAAGCAACCGGGCGCTGTGTCCGTCTTCGACGGCCAAAAGCTGCGTGTTACCTACGTCGATCAGGCCCGCGCCAACGGCGCGCGCGACGCGAAGGTCGTCTTCGAGGCCAAGGCCGGCTCGCCGGTGATCGGTGTCGTCGCGGCGGGGGCGAACTGATACCGAGTGGGCGAGTGAGCAAGTCTTCAGCCAAAACGAAAGGCCGCACCGATGAAAATCGGCGCGGCCTTTTGTTTAAATGGGGCCTTTCGTGACGAGGCTAGTTGGCTTGATCGATTCGGCGAATCGCTCAGGCAGCCCGGTTGAACTCTCCGAAGTCGCTGTCTTCATCGAAGGGAATGGCGTTCGCGGCCGAGCATTTCGAGCTGCGGCGTGCGGGCGTTCGCTTGGTTCGCGAGGTGGTGAAGGACGAACGCGTTTGCCGCTGCGGGATGGCGGAGGTCATCGAGGCACGTTCGTTTGCTTTGCCGCCAACGAGCGCCACCAGTTCACCGACGACGCCCGACAGCTGCTCGGCCTGGCTGCTGAGTTCTTCGGCGGCCGCGGCGCACTCCTCGGCGCTGGCGGCGTTGCCCTGCGTCACTTGGTCCATCTGAGTCACCGCCGTGTTCACCTGCCCAATGCCGTTGGCCTGCTCGGAACTGGCCGCTGCGATCTCACCGATCAGCGCGTGAACGCGTTCGCTGGCATTGACGATCTCACCGAGCGTCCCGCCCACTTCTGCTGCGATGGACACGCCGTTGCGAGCGTTGCTGACGCTGCCCTCGATCAGCGCGTTGGTCGTCTTCGCGGCCTCGGCCGAACGCATCGCCAGGTTCCGCACTTCTTCCGCGACGACGGCAAAGCCCTTGCCCGCCTCGCCGGCCCTCGCGGCCTCGACCGCGGCGTTCAGCGCCAGCAGGTTCGTCTGGAACGCGATCTCGTCGATCGTCTTGATGATTTTGGCCGTCTCGCCGGCGCTGCGTTGGATGTCGTCGATCGCGGCGATCATGCGCGTCATGGCCGCTTGCCCCCGGTCGGCCGACGCTTTGGCATCGGCCGAGAGGGAACTGGCCTGCTGCGCGGTGTCGGCGTTCTTCCTCGTCATGCTGCTCATCTCCTCGAGGCTGCTGCTGGTCTCCTCCAGCGCCGCGGCCTGTTCGGAAGCGCCTTGGGCGAGCGACTGGCTGGAACTGCTGACCTGCCCGGCCGCCGACGACGTCTGCTCGGCGCCGGCCGACAGCGTTCCAGCCATACGGTTCAGGGCGGCATTGATCGAGCGGACGATCAGCACGCTCAGCGCGATGCTGGCTGCCAGCGCGATGCCGATGCCGATCATCATCGCCCGCTTGGCGGACGTGATGGTGGCCGCGATGTTGGCACTGGTGGCGTCGCCCGCCTCGTGGTTTGAATCCTTCAGCTGGCGCAGCTTGCCGATCATATAGTCGAACGCCGGTTCGGCGGTCGCGTGCCACTGGGACAGCGCCTCGGCGGCCTTGCCGTCGCGATGCAGCTTCAGGATCGGGACGCGCAACTCGCGAAACCGGGCGAGCGCGGCGCCTGCCTCGTCGCAGATCCGCCGGTCGGCATCGTTCGCGATGGTCCTCCCGAACGCCTGGACCGTCGTGTCGATCTCCGTCTTCAGCGAAGCGAGCTTGGCTTCCAGCCCGTCCATCTCCGGCTGCGATTGAGCCAGCAGAAAGTTGAGCGTGAAGCCGCGGCAATCTTTCGCCTTCGATTCGAGGTCGGCGCTCAGGAACACGCCGGGCATCGATTGATGTTCAATGGTATCGGCCAGTGCGTCCGTGCGCGACAGTTCGTAGTAGGCCAGAGCACCCAGCAGCGTGGTGATCAGTGCGGTCATCGCGAACCCAACGCTAATGCGTTTGCCAATCGTAAGCTTCGTCATTCTCAGTTTCCGTTACAGGTCTATGTTGCATGCGCAGTGCGCGCGCAGATCGAGCGAACTGCCGATACGCGACCGTGCTTTTGTTGTGAGTTTGGAATGAGCGGCAAGCTGGCGTAGGCGCGGCCTGTAGCTCAAACGGGGGCCAGACTTTTATGCGGCAGCGCCTACCGGCGGGACAGGCGTTGCCAGGGGCTCGTCGGCCGACAGGACGCGGTCGATGTCCAGCAAAATCTTCACGGCCTGACCGACCTTGCCCAGGCCCAGGATGTAATCCGTGGGGACGGCGGCGCCGAACGACGGTGTCGGCTCGATCTGGGCCGCGCCAATGTTCAGCACCTCAGCGACGCGGTCGACGATGATGCCCGTGCTCAACTTGCGATCCTGCTGGTTGATCTCGACGACGATGATGCAGGTCTCGTCCGTCCGAGGCACCGTGGGCATCGCAAACTTGGTCCGCAGGTCGACGACGCTGATCACCTGCCCGCGCAGGTTGATCACGCCCCGAACGTAGCTCGGCGTGCGCGGCACGGCGGTGATATCCATGTACCCGATGATCTCGCGCACCTTGAGGATCTCCAGCCCGTATCCCTCGTTGCCGAGGCCAAAAGTCAGGTATTTCCCGGCAATTGAAGGATGACCGGTGCTATCGTTTGATTCGGACATACAGACATTTCCTCAGCGAGCGGTTCGGTTAGCGGCCTTACAGAACTAACTTCGGCGCGATTTATGCCGAGCTTGAGGCGTGGTCGTAAGATGAGGAGTAACCCCTGTCTGCAACACAAGCTATGCGCGTTTTCATGGAGCGGCCCGAAATTCTGCCTACGCGATGACCGCAAGCAGTGCCTTGCGTTCTGCGGCGTCCGGTAACCGCCCGAAGCCGGCGCGCACGTTGTCGGCCATGTGCTTCGGGTTGCTGGTGGCGGGGATGACGCAGGTGACGGCGTCGTTGGCGAGGATGAACTTCAGGAACGCCTCGCCCCAACTGCTGGCGAACGTTTTCACCGCGGGCGGCAGTTCCTTGCCGCGCACGGCGCGGAAGAGCGAGCCTTCCTCGAACGGGCGATTGATCAGCGTGGCCACACCCTTGTCGCGGGCGGCGGGCAGCAGGCGCTGCTCGGCGTCGCGCGTGCCGAGCGAGTAGGGGAGTTGCAGGAAGTCGATCGATGCCTCTTTCACGATGCGTTCCAGTTCATCGAACGCCGACGGCACGTAGTGCGTGACGCCGATGTACTTGATCCGGCCGTCCTCCTTCCACTGGCGCAGCGTCTTCAGGTGCGTGCGCCAGTCGACTAGGTTGTGCACCTGCATCAGTTCGATCTTCTCTCGCTTCAGCTCGTCCAGCGATTGGCGCATCTGGCGTGCGCCTTGCTGCTCGCCGCGCGTCCAGACCTTGGTCGCGATGAACAGGTCGGCGTTGACGTTGAGCTTTGTCGACAGTTCGCCCGCGACCGCTTCGGATCGGCCGTACATCGGGGATGAATCGATCACGCGTCCGCCGGCCGCATGGAAGGTCCGCAGCACCTCGGTCAACGTCGCGATCGTGGCGGCGTCCTGCTGTGGCGGGTCGAACGTCTGCCATGTGCCCATGCCAATAATCGGGATCGTTTCACCAGTAGATGGAATGGCTCGCGCGTTCATGGCGGGTTCCTCGGCGGCCCTTGCCAGCGATGGCCAGCCGACGCAGGCGCCGGCCGCGACGGTGGCGGCTAAGAACGATCGGCGGGTGGGGCGGTGCGGGATCATCGTCCCGAATCGTAGCCCGGCTGCAGTCCGATGGCGCTGGCGGTCGCGTGGGTTTCGATGTGGCTGATGCTGATGTGCCACCGCGTAATGTTCAGCTCGGCCGCCACGCGGGCGCACTCGCCGGTCAGGCGAATTTTTGGCTGCCCGCTGATCTCCTTCACCACCTCCACGTCGGTCCACGCGATGCCACCGCTCCAACCGGTGCCGAGTACCTTCAGTACCGCCTCCTTCGCGGCGAATCGACCGGCCAAGTGCTCGTACGTGCGCTTGGGGTTACGCGACGCGTACGCCTGTTCCGCTACGGTGAAGACGCGGTCGAGAAACCGCTGGCCGTGCTCTTCAACCATGCGTTTGACGCGGGACGTTTCGACGATATCAATGCCGTGACCGACGATGGGCATGGTGGGGAGGGTACACGGGGAGTCGGAAAAATCCCAAGCCCCAATGACCAACAAATGACCAAATCCCAATGCCCAAAGCAGACGAACCCGAACTGCGACCGGCCGCCAGTTGTCATCCCGAGCGAGCGACAGCGAGGGAGGGATCTCCCCCCGTGGTGAGCGACGCGGGCGTAAGGAGATCCCTCAGGTCGGCAAGCCTCCCATCGGGATGACAACTCGTGTGAAACGGCGTTCTCCCTCTTTGGGATTTGGTGCTTGGTCATTTGTTGGTCATTGGGGCTTGGGATTTGCTTCGTCGGCGCTTGGGATTTTGCCCAAAGCCTCCCTTCCGATAGCATCCATCGACCACCAGAAGAGGGCCGCCCTATGACGCCGCGCGAAGTGATCAAGCTCTGTGAGACCCGCCATATCCAGTTCATCGATTTGCGCTTCATGGACTTCCCCGGCCTGTGGCAGCACACCACCTGCCCGGTGTCGGAACTCACGCTCGACAGCTTCGACCACGGCTTCGGCTTCGACGGCAGCAGCATTCGCGGGTGGCAGGCGATCAACGAGAGCGACATGCTGCTCGTGCCGGTCTCCGAGACGGCTAAGATCGATCCGTTCCTGCAGCATCCCACCGTCAGCATGATCTGCGACATTCGCGACCCGATCACGAAGCGCGAGTACAGCCGCGACCCGCGGAGCATTGCCCGCAAGGCGCAGACGTACCTTGAGAAGTCCAAGATCGCCGACACCGCCATGTTCGGGCCGGAACTGGAGTTCTTCGTCTTCGATAGCGCGTTCTACGACCAGGGAATCAACTACGGCAAGTACCACCTCGGCAGCGCCGAAGGCATCTGGAACCGCGGCGACGAGTCGGCCGACAATCGCGGCTACCAGGTGCGCCAGCGCGAGGGGCACTTCCCCACGCCCCCGATGGACCGCCTGCAGAACCTGCGCAGCGAGATGGTGCAGACCCTGATCGAGCTGGGGATTCCCGTCGAGGCCCACCACCACGAGGTGGCCACTGGCGGGCAGTGCGAGATCGACATGCGCTACACCGACCTGCTCACCATGGCCGACAACGTGATGTACTACAAGTACGTGACGAAGAACGTCGCCGCGCGGCACGGCAAGGTCGTTACCTTCATGCCCAAGCCGCTCTTCGGCGACAACGGCAGCGGCATGCATGTGCACTTCAGCTTGTGGAAGGGCGACAAGCCCCTCTTCGCCGGCAACAAGTACGCGGGCCTGAGCGATATGGGCCTCTACGCGATCGGCGGCATCCTGAAGCACGCCCGCGCGCTCTGCGCCCTGTGCAACCCCACGACCAACAGCTACAAGCGCCTCGTCCCCGGCTACGAGGCGCCGGTGAACCTCGTCTACAGCAGCCGCAATCGTTCGGCCGCCATCCGCATTCCCATGTACAGCGACAAGGCCCGCACGAAGCGCATCGAGTTCCGCTCGCCTGACAGCTCCTGCAATCCGTACCTCGCCTTCAGCGCCATCACCATGGCCGCCATCGACGGCATCCAGAACAAGATCCACCCCGGTGAACCGCTGGATAAAGACATCTACAAACTGTCGGCCGACGAGTACGAGAAGATCGGCGCCGCCCCCGCATCGCTCGACGAAGCGCTGGATGCGTTGGCAGAAGACCACGAGTTCCTCTTGAAGGGCGACGTCTTCACCGCCGACGTCATTCACTACTGGATCAAGTACAAGCGCGAGAACGAGATCGACGCCATCCGCCTGCGGCCGCACCCGTTCGAGTTCTGCATGTATTTCGATATTTGACGCGCCTCAGTCACATTACGGCACGCCGATGCGCGTTCCGGCGAGGTACTATCGACAGCTTGCGTCAGATGCATGGCCGGCCCCTCGCTCCGCGATTACCATGGGAGCCTCATGATCTGCCCCGCGCGCTCGTTGCCCTTGGAAGCCGTCCGCATGTGCCTCAGCTTTTGCCTTGTCCGCTTCGCGGTTGCGCGGTTTAAGACCGATTTGCTGAAGGATTGATCGGCCAGGTTCCCATCGTCCGTGCTGCCGCAGGAGCCCTGTCGTCGCAGCCGGCAACGGGTCCGAAGCCCGCTCGACACGACACCCGCAGCGCCTCCCGTAACACTGCGACGCCAGCTCATCGGTGTGGCGCGGTGACGTTGGTCAGTCGGCGCTTGAACGCCGGATACCCTGCCGGGTTCAGGTACTGCTTTACGTGGCCAAAAGCTCGCATTCCGGGCCACGCCCGGCGCATTGCGGTCAGGTCCACGGGTGCAAACGTGCGGATCGAATCAACGTCCAGGTGCAGCACGCCGCCGTACCCGTCGATGGGCTGTTCGAAGCGCTCGTTGCGCAGGAACACGCCGCTGGCGATCACGCGGGCCTTGTACTGAAACAGCAACACCGACCCCGGCGGGGCATTCAGGCCGGTGGATTGATAGTGATATAGCCCGCCGTTGGCTTGCAGCTCGCGCAGGAAGACCTCCTGCTGTACCCACGGAATGTCCCGCCCGACAAACCCGTCCGCCTTGTCGCTCATCGGCACGATCCGGACGGTGGGAACCTCGCGTCGCATGGGTGCGGATGATAGCAGATCTGATCAACGATCTAGCTCACGCAATTGTCAGTGCGCGACCGTCATTACGGAGGGGTACTTACGATGCGGGATGAACGCGCTCCGGTCCCTCTCCCGGTACTCCGGGAGAGGCTAGGTGAGGGTGCATTTCAAGCCGCAGACGGCCCACGAATGGGCACGAATCAACACGATAAAAAGGCGCCACACCGCGCCGCTCATATTCGTGTTGATTCGTGCCCATTCGTGGGCAACGCTGTGATCGAACCTCTCCCATTTGTACCTGGGAGAGGGATCGGACCGAACAGACGCCCGCTTCGGCGTCCGTTAAACCCTCAGCGATCCCCGAAACGCCCGCGAGCCGTAGTACGACTGCGCCCCGTTGTGGTACGTGAACACCTGCCCATACCGGCGATCACAAAAGAGGGCGCCGCCGAGCTTGCGGATGGCGGCCGGCGTTGCCACCCAGCTGGACGTCTTCACGTCAAATTCGCCCAGCGTTTGCAGGTAGCGATACTGCTCCTCGGTCAGCATCTCGATGCCCATCTCATTGGCCAAGTCGAGTGCGCTGTTGGCCGGGCGGTGCTCCTTGCGCGACTCCAGCCCCTCGCGGTCGTAACAGATGCTGCGCCGGCCCGCGGGGCTCTCTGCGGAACAGTCGAAGAAGACGTACTCGCCCGTCTTCTTGTCGAACATCACCACGTCCGGCTCACCGCCGGTGCGTTCCATTTCCGCCAGCGACCGCAACGCGGTCGCGTTCCCCTCCAGCTTCGCCTGCAGGTCCGCCCACTTCATCCCCTTGTGGCGGTTGGCGTGCTGCTCGAACCGGGCCTGAAGTGATTCGATCAGCGTCGCCCGCTCGTCGGCCGACGACGCCTTCGTAGTGCCTTTGCTTTTGCTCATGCCGTGATTTTCACCCATCGCGATCACCATCGCCAGCCGCGGCGTCGTCATTTCCCGTACCACGGGTGGCCCGACCGTGTTCGGCCTCGAAGCCAACAAGGGGCCGCGTCCGCGCGATCGGCTCGTCGCGCTGCACGAGGCGATCATCGCCAACCGCCGCGCCGTCGGAAACCGAAGCTGTCGATCTCCGCGAGCCCCGCCTCATCTTCGCCGTGTTCATCCGCAGCGGCGAATGGCCTAGTTGGGCACCGCGACATCCTTCGTCTCACGTTCACGCGCCGCCTCAGGCGGCGGGTTGCTCGTTCAGTAGTCGGCAAGCACCGCGCTATAGACGGTGGCGGACGCTCCAGCATTCGCGTCCGGTACCCGTTGCGCTTGCGGCATCGCACCGAAGCCGCCGCCGTCATCGGTAGGGCGCAGCGCAGTGGCACCGACGCCGATGCCTGCAACGAACAACCCCACGCCCGATCCGATCAAGACGAAGGCCCTTGTCTTGCTCATACTGAACCCCAGTTCGCGTGACCGTTCGTTTCGAAAATTGTGTGACAGGAGGGTGCGCTCCCTTGCACTATTGAGGCTATCCGATTCCGGGGAACCCAACAATTGATTTCCGCTCTCGCGCAGCCGGCCCGGGTGGCATGGGTTGGTGGCACTCGAACCTGTGTCTGACCCCGGGGCCCGCATCCTCACAGGTTGGATTGCCAACTTGTGGCATCCGGCCTTCTTGTACTCACCGTCCGCGGCAACGGGGCATAGCAAACGCGCCGATGTCATCCCGACAATCAAGCGATTGCAAGCCGACGCACCCGGTCAGCTATGCCGCGGCCGCTTGGTCCCGGGGAGAAAAGCGGCGGACGACCACCGCGACGGCCACCAGCGCGAACAGCCCGATCCCGAGCAGCGCGAGACTGAACCAACTTGATGTCGCCGGTTCCATCAGTTGGTCCGACCCGATCCATACGCAGACGCCGGCACTTACCGCAACGGCCGTCAGGAGCAACTGCGACGTCCAGCCTCGCTTTATGCAATAGCGGGCAACAAACGCCAGCAGTGCGAACAGGATTGCGAACGCCACGATCGTGATCGGATTCATACGACCTCCAGTTGGTTCGGAGCGGCATAAGCGCCGGCTACCGCGTTCAGTGCTTCGCCGACCGGCCGCTCGTTAGCGTGCCGGCTGTGTGGTGGTTGGTTGTGGCAACGTCCGCAGTTCTACGCCTTGTTCCGCCAGCGCCTTGCGATAGATCGCGCCGAACGTCGCGTCGCGCTTCCTCAGCGCGTCCCACTCCGCGCCCGGCAACGCCGCCGGGCCGGCCGCCACTCCCATCTTCGCCGTCAAGGCGGTGCCGTTTTGGAGGAGGCCAAGAAATAGGGGAAGCGCCTGCTCATCCAATTCCACCAGGTGGATGCCCTTGGGCAGTCGCGCCGTATCGGGAAAAGCAAATGCGTTCTGCGGCAACGGCTGATCGATCATCGTTGCCTCCAGTTCCAGCCAGTCGAACGATTCCCGGCCTTTCCTCGACGTGAAGCGGAACGTGTCGGCCTTGGCCGGATCGACCGCCAGCGATTCGACGCTTCCGCCACCCCGCTCGGCCGCGAACAGGTCGGCGTTCCCACGGCGCCCCACGTGCGCCAGCGTCGCAGCGGCCTCCACGAAGCGATCGATGCGAAAGCCGGCGTTCTCGTCGTTCAGCTTCTCCCGCTTCGATTTGTGGTACACGCCGATATCGAAGCTCAGCGGCTTTTCCTTCTGCGCATCCCAATCGACGCGGACCGTGCCGCGCGAGTTCGGCACGCGCACCACGCGCGAGTTCTCCAGGTCGTAGACGAGCGTCTGCTGCCCGTCCGACAGGATCAGCGGCGTCCCGTCGGCCGGATCGTAGACCGCACAGAACTGCCGCTCACCCTCCGCTGCGACGCGAAACGCCAGTCCGCCGTTGGCCGAGAACCGGAGCCGCCCATCCACGATAAACGACCTCGGCGACGCCTGTCCCACGATCAACGCCGGAACAGCCGGTCTGGTCGCCGGCGGATCTGCAGCCTCTGCCACCGCAACTGCATTCAGCGTGATCAACAAGGCCAGGACGGCTAAGTTCCGCCGACGCATGAGCATCCTTTCCCCGAAAGACGTGACATGTCCCACCGACCGCGGCGGCGCGCGCATCACGTCCGACTGCAAGGCCGATGTTCCACCTTTATACCCCGCGCGACGTCTCGCGTCTGCTTCGCTCAACCCCGATAGCAGTCCCACGGATGCCGCCACCCTCCGCATTCCTGGCGCGATTTCAACCCCTTCTTATAGCCGGGTCAACTCTTGAGCGTTTCGGCTGTCTCGGCTCTCGCGGCCAGCACCCGCGCGCCGTTCAAATGGATGGCGCCGATATTGTGTTGGTAATGCGGGGTAATGCGGGGTAAGGCGGGGGGAGGATGGGGAAGGGGCCGTGATAGGGGGAGACAGTGGACTTCCCCACGAACGGTGGGCGCGCCGAACGTGTTAGTTTAGGCCTGCCTCGAACGCGTCGGGGCTGACGTAGCCTAGCGAACTGTGCAGCCGTTGGCGATTGTAGAACACCTCGATGTACTCGAAGATCGACGCCCGCGCCTGCTCGCGCGTCGCGTAACGCTCGTGGTGCACCAGCTCGGCCTTGAGCGTCGCCCAGACGCTCTCGGCCGCCGCGTTGTCCCAGCAGTCGCCACGGCCGCTCATGCTGACCGTCATGCCGTGCCGCTGCAGCAGGGCCGCGTAGCCGTCGCTGGCGTACTGGCTGCCGCGGTCGCTGTGGTGCAGCAGGCCGGGGGCGGGGCGTCGCCGCGTGACCGCCATCGTCAGCGCGTCGGTCACCAGGTGCGTCTCCATGTGGTCGGCCATGCTCCACCCGACGATCTTGCGGCTGCACAGGTCGACGACGCCCGCCAGGTAGAGCCAGCCCTGGTCCGTCGGGACGTACGTGATGTCCGCCGCCCACTTGCGGTTCGGCAGCTCGGCGTGGAACCGGCGGCCGGAGCACGTTCTCGGCCACGGGTTGACGGTGGGCGCCGTCGGTCGTCCGCGGCACGAACGCGCGCCGGCCTTTGGCCCGGATCCGCCGTTCCTTCATGATGTCGGCCACCGTGTTCTCGCAGACGCGCACGCCCTGGGCGAGCAGCGCCGCGTGCACGCGTGGACTGCCGTAGACGCGTCGGTTCTGCGCGTGGACGAGCGCGATCTGCTGCGCCAGCGCCTCGCGGCGCCGCTTCTGCGCAGATGGCGGACGGCCCCGCCAGGCGTAGTACCCCGAGCGGCTGACCGCCAGCACGTCGCAGGCCACGTCGACCGCGAAGGCGGAGAGGTGTCGCTTGATGAAGGCGAACCTCACGGCTGCTCCTTCGCGAAGAACTGCGCCGCTTTTTTTAGGATCTCGCGTTCCGTCAGCAGCCGCGCGTTCTCCTTGCGCAACCGCCGCAGCTCCGCCGCCATCGCCCCGTCGCCGCTGGGCGCCAGCCCCGGCTCGGCCGAGTGCTTGTCGACCCACCCGCGGACGCAACTGGGGTCGACCCCCAAGCTGCGTGCCGCCTCGGGGATCGAGTACCCCTGTTCGTTGACCAGCTTGACCGCCGAGAGCTTGAACTCGCGGGTGTACGTCCGTCGTGCCATGGTCGCGCTCCTTCCGGCAGCCATCATCGCTGCCCTGCGGCGCGCCCACCGTTCGTGGGGAAGTCCACGCAGACGGGGGGAGAGGCGGGCAAGAAGGCCCGTGCCGCCGGGAAAGACGAAGATGAAAGAGACACAGGTATGAGTGCCTGTGTCACGAAAGACGAAGGCGGGGGGAGAGACAGGCAGGAATGCCTGTCCTACAGAAGAAATACAGGCAGGCCGTGCGGCTTGGCAATCATTTCGAGAAGAACCGCTTCACCGAATGCACGGTCGCCTGGCGTTGGACGGCGGCGATGCTTTCGAGGAGGGGGATTTCCTTCGGGCAGACCTCGACGCAGTTGCCGGCCTTGCCGCAGTCGGAGATGCCGCCTTCTTCCATCAGGATGTCCAGGCGCTCGCCCTTCAGGGCCTTGCCGATCGGGTGGTCGTTGAACAGGCGGGCCTGGCTGATGACGGCGGCGCCGACGAACTTGTTCGTGGGCGTGTACTGCGGGCAGGCTTCGAGACAGCAGCCGCAGGAAATGCAGCGGCTGAGCGGGTAGCGTTCTTCGTTCAGCTCTTGGCTGATCGGCGGGCCCGAGCCCAAATCGTAGGTGCCGTCGATGGGGACCCACGCTTTGACGCGCTTGAGGTCTTCGAACAGGCGCTGCCGGTCGGCCCAAAGGTCGCGGACGAGGGGGAACTTGCTGAGCGGTTCAAGCGTGATCGGCTGTTCGAGCTTGTCGACCAAGGCCGAGCAGCTTTGGCGCGTCTTGCCGTTGATGAGCATGGTGCAGGCGCCGCAGACCTCTTCGAGACAGCCTGAATCCCACACGGGGGGCGTGGTGGCGGTGCCGTCGGTGGTGGTCGGGTGGGCGGCGATCCACTGCAAGCAGGAGATAATGTTCATGTTCGCCCGGTACGGCACGGCGAACTCTTCCCATCGGTGCGGTTTGCCCGGACCGTCCTGCCGGCGAATGCGGATGAGGATGTCCTTCTTGGTCGTGGGCTGATTGGCGGTGGCGTCCGTAACGGTCGGATTCATGATGCGGAATGGTATGACGAGCCTTATCGTCAGACAAGGATCATCGCCGCGCCGCCAACTTTTGAAACGGCTGACAAACGGCGGGTTGACTCAGGTTTAGCGGCGGGAGGCGGTGGGGAAGAAGGCGGTCTTCGTCGCTGAACTGGGGCTTGGAAAGGGATCGAAAAGTGGACGCGCCAAGCGGCCAGCAACGCCCAGGCCGCGAAGCAAAGAGAGAGCCCCGTCCGAGAACGCCCTCTGTGTGCCACCGGTGGCTTGCCCGCCCGTGTCCTGATTCGTCGATTGAAAAACACGGATGGGCAAGCCGCCGGTGGCAGATTGTTTTCAGACAGAACCGAGTTGATTGCGCGAAAACAGGACCGAGCGGGCTGCGGAATGGCTTGCGATTTGCGTTCTCTGGATCTCGGCAGCAAGGGTGCTGCGAGCGAGAGCACGAAAAGGAGTCGACCTTATGGGACAGCACGCAAACAACAGTGGCCGGAACGCATCGCTGGACAACAAGAAGGGCCGGGCGGCGGGGCGCGGGGATGATCGCGACCCGTTGACCGAGGCCATCAAGGACGCCGTCTTCGAAAACCCCGCCAAGGGTGAAACGGGGGGCGCGTTCGGCAAAGAGGGCATGGCCAACATGCCGCTGGGCGGCAATACCCAAGGCGCCGGTGGGGGAGGCGGCGGCGGAACGGAGACGGGTGCCAATCACCTCACCGAAGGCCCCAACCCCGCAAGCGACCCCGACGTCGCGTCGAAGCGGCCGCATTAGGCGGACCGGTGCCGTTCGAAACGATTTCGATCATCCCCTCCCCCAAAACGATGGGGGAGGGTTAGGAAATCATTGAAGCGAAGAGCGGGTGAACGCCAAGACGCCGAGTACGCCATGGTAAGAGAAGAGGGAGGAGCCGATCATCTTGGCGCTTCCCTTCTCGGCGTCCTTGGCGTCCTGGCGTTCAGTTCTATTCGATTTAAAGAAAAAACGCTGACAGACTACCGGTGCGACTGCCACTTCGCCGCGTCTTTCCTTCCAGCGATCTGGTCCAACGTCTCGAACGTCTTCACGCTAAGCGGGGCCCGCGCGGTAATGTCGACGGCGCCTGCCCATTCGTCCTTGTGCTTCATCAACAGCCAACTGGGCTTGTCGCTGCCCCGGCTGAACTTGCCAGCGGTGCGGATGAGCACCCATGAACCCTTCAGCTTGGTGCCGTCCAGCGAGAACTTCAACTCGCCGGCCTCTAACGCGGCGTCGATGTCGTCATCATCCGGCGTCCACGTGCCGCGGTCCCACAGCAGCACGGTGCCGGCCCCGTAGCCAGACGGAATGACGCCCTCGAAGTCGCCGTAGTCCAAGGGATGGTCCTCCACCTGCATCGCCAGCCGTTTCTCTTTAGGATTTAGCGATGGCCCCTTCGGCACCGCCCACGACAGCAGCACGCCGCGATGTTCCAGGCGGAAGTCGTAGTGCAGCCGCGACGCATCGTGCTTCTGCACGCAGAAGAAACGCTCGCCGGGTTGCGCAGGGTAGGCCGGTTTCTTCGTTGGCTTGGCGGTCGATTCGTTCTTCGCCTTGCCGCTGGGCTCAGGCGATTGATTGAAGTCGCGCATCGACTGATACGTCGCCAGCGACCGCTTTACGGGGCGCTGGGTCGGACGTTTCACGGCCCGCTTGGCTGCAGGCTTCGCCGACGAACGAGCCGTCTTCTTCGTCGCCTTCTTGGCCATGCGAATCAGTTTACGCCAGGTGGCCACAACAGGCAGCGGACGAAGCGTTCACGCCCGACCGCATCGTTCAACGACGAATAGCCAGCCGTCACCGATCGTGAAAGGCGACGAACGCTCATCGGACGGTTAATCCGTGCGGATGGTGTTGCCGCCGGGCATGGTGCGTTGGGTGTTGTCGGTGGCGCCGGTCGATTCGCTGCCACTGATGGAGGGCGCGCCGTCGCCATCGGTTCGACCGGCCGCATTGTCGCGGGGGGCGTCGGTGTTGTCCTCCTGCACATCACAGCCGAGGCCGGCGATGCCGAGCGTGAGGGCGCTGACGAAGAATAACGGGATGCCGCGTCGCATGATGAACTCCTTGTTGAACGCGTTCGGCCCACCCACTTCGCCGACGAATCCGGGTCGTGTCAGGGCCGCGATACGCGTTGCAAACAGGGTTCCGCCGCGGCTCAGGGAATGGCGTATCAATGGCCGCGAACTGACGTGTTCTGCCCGCTTCGCTCAACCAAACGGTGAACGAGAACCGCGCGGGGCCTATGTCACAGCCTATGGCTCCAGCCGTTCCTGCAGGATTTTCAGATGATGCTCGGCATGGCCGGCGATCACGTAGGCCAACGCCCGCACGCTCATCGGTGTGCCGTTCATGTTCCCGCGATGCATGGCGACCGATGCGGGCAGGTTGCGCAGCAGTGTGATGCTGGCATCGCGTACCGCCAGCAACTCCGCCAGCACCGCGGTCATCGGTAACTCGTTCGCGTTCGACGCCGCGGCGTAGGCGTTTTCGTCGAACTCCGGCAGCATCTGCCGCTCGCCGCGGGCGACCGACAGCAGTCGGTACGCCATCACGCGCTCCGTATCGGTCATGTGCGACACCACCTGCTTGGCCGTCCACGTGTAAGGCGGATGCAGCATCATGGCCGCCGAATCGCTCAGGCCGCCGATGAGCTGTTCAATCTGATCACGCTGCCGTTACAGCGTCTTGCGAAAGGGCAGCGAACGCACCTTGCCGATATACGTCTCGAAGTACGGCGAATGCTCATCGGCCGCCGGCGGGGTGACATCGTCGATCAACATGCCGAGCGAGCTTAGCACACACGGCACGATCCAATTCAAAACTTCCCCCAGATTTCTAAACCGCGCCCCGGCAAAGCCGCCCTACGATTGCTCAGCTCGTCGCCCAGCGAAGGACGACGCATTCGACGTAAACCTAGCCGGAGGACCGCCCGATGCTCTGCCCCAACTGCCCCGAGACGCGCTTGACGATGACCGAACGCCAGGGCGTCGAGATCGACTACTGCCCCAACTGCCGCGGCATCTGGCTCGACCGCGGCGAACTGGACAAACTGCTCGACCGCGCCGCCAGCCAATCCCCCGGCGCAGGGGCGGCCGCCCCCCAACCTGTCGCGCCACCGCCACCCCAACAGCAACCCTACAACTACCGCCGCGACAACGACGACAGCAAGTACGGCTACCAGTACGGCGGCAAACGCAAGAAGAGCTGGTTGTCGGAGATCTTCGACTGAGGTCACACGACGCGTCGCCGTGATGCCTCGCTTGCCGGGTTCACGGAAAGAATCCATTCCGTTTTGCGTAAATCAAGCCAGCAATAAGAGCGGCCGCGCCCAGAAGCCCTCCGACGATCCCCAGCATCAGGCTGCGCCATTGGAACGGCGCGGCCCGGTTCGCGCGGGGCTCGTATCCAAGCGGCTCAGCATCGTTCTTCATGCCGATATCCTCCACTACCGTGCGGCGGCACGTGGAACCGCTCAACACGCCCGCGGTTCCACCAGCCACACCCTAGCGGGCGTTTGTTGCAGCAAGACGACGGCGGCCGTCACCTGCGATGCCGGCACGGCCAGCTTGGCGGCGCGGGGGCCGAGGCCGTGCCGCGTGGAGAGGAGGTCAAGGTGAACGTCGAGTTCCTCCATCTCCAACCGCGCGGCGGCCAGCCGCGCTTCGCCCTCGTCGCCGAAGTGTGCGATGACCGTCAGCGGATCGGCCGGTTTCGAAGTGCTCATTTGCGGTTCCTCGCCACGCACTAATGCCCGAGTGGATAACGCACACCCTACAGAACTGGTTGTCGGAGATATTCGATAAACGCGGGCCGCCGGCCGATAATAAACGCCATTGAACCCATTACGGGGCTGGCGCACACCCGCATCCAAAGGCCGTGGGCCCGAAAGACCTTCGCGGTGTGAGCGACATCATCTCCGCTCCAACGCGTCATTTCGGTCTGGAAAAGATCTCTTGAAGGTCTCTCGAAATCTTTTGAGGGTTTGAAAAGAATCATCCGGTCCGCAAAAGATCTTCTGCGACTCTCCGGAAATTCTAGAAGGTTGCCAGAGATCTTTTGTGACTCTCCAGAAATTCTCAAAGGTTGCCAGAAATCTTTTGTGACTCTCTAGAAATTCGAGAAAGTCGCCAGAGATCTTTTGCGGCTCTGAAGAAATTCGAGAAGGCCGCCAGATCTTTTGCGGGTCTAAATTGTTCCTGGAAGGTCGCAAAAGATCTTTTGCGAGTCGGTGAAGATCTTTTCACGGTGACAGAAACCGTCGGGACGCCGCGGCCAAGGATGGACGGGCGGAGCCGGGCAGCAGCACAATCGCATCGACCTCGAACGGCCTGGCCCCCGGACACCGCCCGATCGCCCACCGCAATCGCGCCCGGGCCGCCTCGCCGCCAAACAGCGGTTCCCGCCTCCCGGTCACGATCGTGACGAAGAACGTCGCCCCGGCCACCACCGCCCGCCGATAATATGGCATCGCCCGGCCCATCCGCGTCAACAATCGTCGTGTTCATGCGAGGGTCGCCCCCGCCCCCAACCCGTAGGGCGGGATGAAGTCCCGCGCCGCCCGCCGACCCGTTGCCAGACCCGCCACCGCGGGACGCAATCCCGCCGCGACCCGGGTGGTACGCCCCCGGCGGGATTCCATCCCGCCCTACAAGCTAAAACGGGACCGATTGAGCCGTATCTAGTTGTGACGACGATGCAATTGCCGCGATTTCGAGGTAGCGAGTCTTTCCTGACTTGGAAAGTCGTTCTCGAGCATACACGTTCGTCGGTTCCCCTGTGTGCAGCGCAAGGGTATAGGGATTTCGAACAGCCTTGACAAGTTTGTCCGAGACTTTGCAAACATGTTCGTTTCCCGAAGCGTAAGTCGGGGGGCCGACGATGATCAGACGTCCCCAGCCGTTCTTGCGACTAAGTCCGAGGAAGCGGATTGACATGGGCACAAGCTTATCATCCTCCTTAGGAAGGTAATGCGCAGCTGGGACTGTCAGTACTACAGCGTCGGGTCGGCGAATCAAAGTAGGTTCGGTCGAATCGGAACGAAGTTCAATCAGACTAATGTCTTCTACCGCAATTTGAGTCGCATCTCGGGCCGACTCATCTAGCATCTCCGCGAACAATTGAAGATCTTCGTCGGAGGCTTTCGTTAGGCCAGTCTCACTCTCCAACTGTCGCAGTTGTTGCTTGATGTTGTCGAAGGTGTTTCGCTGAGCTTTAGCTGTCAAAAGCCGTTTTATCAGTAGACCCGTTAGCCCAACGAGAGTGAGCTTAACACCGTCCCAAATCGCATTCGTTGCAAGGGCCTTCGTATAGCCAGTTCAGATCGGCAACGATGGAACCAGTACGTAAACGGCTAACCTGAACACGAATAACTGGTCCGGCTGACGGTTGTTGTGTAGTGAACTTATCAAACGCCACCGCATTCGCTACCAAGTTCAAATATGCTGACCATCCGGTCAGTGAGCTAGCGAACAATTCTAGGTCGGTTGTGCCGTTTTCCGCTGTCCCACCACGGAACTCGATGGTTAGAGCGCTTCGGAAATCGGCATCATCTGCGTCTCCTTCCGCCATGTTCTGAGCCCACCTAGTTGTCAATTGCCACTGTCAGTCTGTCAATGCCAGCTTCACTTCTAAAGTCTGGTAGGGCGAGCACCGCCCACCTGTTGCGTCATGCTGCTTCCACGACATCGGTTACCGATGTCGGGGTGGGAACGGGTTCGCCGTTCTCTCGCAGCGCCTCGACGTACAGCGCGACGGCGTCGCCGATGTTGGACTTCACTTCGCCGATGGTTTCGCCAGAGGTGGTGCAGCCGGGAAGGTCGGGGACGTAGGCGGAATAGGTGCCGTCTTTGGCGCGTTCGATGACGTAGACGTATCGCATGGGGGGGCCTCTCGCAAGGCACTTGGTTCGGCTACGCGAACATCAACCGCCCCTTCGGTTCCGGCACCGGGCGGCCCAACGAGCGGGCGGTCTCGATCCACTCTTTCGCCACGCGCTCGACGGCGGTGAGGGCCTTGGCCTTGGTGGGGCCGTCGGCGGCGCAGCCGGGGAGTTCGGGGACTTCGGCGATGAAGGCCTGATCGGCGTCGCTCCAATAGATGATGACTTCGTACTTCATGGGCGTCTCCGGAGTTGCAGGCCGTACTTTACCACAACTTGACGGACCTGTTTCACCTGATACGGCTTGGCCTTGCGGCCGGGCAGGGGCTGGAGGTTGAGGATTTCGATCACGTCGGATCGGCTGTAGATGAAGTGATCGCCTTTCACACGCTCGTCGAAGCCAAAGTTGCCGAGCAGTCGGCGCAGATCGGAAAACCGCGTGTTGGCGTCGGACCGACCTGACAGGACGGCGGTGAGGATCTTCGGGACGGTAGGCATATGGAAAGCGGGGCGGACAAATGTCCGCCCCGTGAAGAATCACTCGGTCACGAACTACGAGCACCCCATCGAATTCCCGCAGTTCAGGCACTTGTAGCAGGTGCCGGATCGGACGGTGATCGATCCGCAGACGTCGCAGCCGGGGGCGTCGGCTTGCATTTCGCTGCCCTGTTGGCTCAGCGGGTCGAGGATGGCGGCGCCGCTGAGGCGGCCGGCGGGGGCGGCGCCGCCAGAGTGACTGTCGGGCAAGGGGGCGGTTCGGGCAGAGTCGACTTGTTCCTCCAGGCCGGAACCGTAGTCGAACGGCTTGGCGTCGGGGGCGACGCGGAGCGTGGGGGATTCGATCACCCGGCCGATCGGCGTGCCGCCGGGCGTGCTGATCGGGCCGGTGAAGCTTTGGGCCGGGTTCTTGTTGGCACGCTTGGGGGCGTTGGCCTCGCGGTAGCCGGGGACGAACTCCATGGCGAGCCAGCGGAAGATGTAATCCACCAGGCTCTTGGCCATGGGGATTTCCGGGTTGCGCGTCATGCCGCTCGGTTCGAAGCGGACATGTTCGAACTTGCGGACGAGGGACTCGACCGGCACGCCGTATTGCAGGCTGACCGAGACGAGCGTGGCGACGGCGTCCATCAGGCCGCCGATCGTGCTGCCTTCCTTGGCCATCGTGATGAACACTTCACCTGGCGTGCCGTCCTCGTACAGGCCAACGTTGATGTAACCCTCGTGGCCACCCATCTCGAACTTGTGGTTGATCGCGTGACGCGTGTCGGGGAGACGACGACGCAACGGGCGCTCGACGATGCGCTCGACGATTTTCTCGATGATGGTGGTGGGGACGGGTTCGACGTTGGAGGCGGAGGCACTGGTTGCTGAAGCAACCAGTCCGGCGACTGCGTGGTGCGCGATTTCTTCTTGGGCAGCGCTGACGTTCTCCTCGTCGTCGTCTTCGGACTTGTCCAACTCTTCGTCAGACTTAATGTTCAACGGTTGACTGAGCTTCGAACCATCACGGTAGAGGGCGTTGGCCTTCAGTCCCAGTTCCCAGGAGAGTTGGTAGGCGTGCTTGATCTCGTCCATCGTGGCCTCGTTGGGGAGGTTGATGGTCTTGGAGATCGCGCCGCTGATGAACGGCTGGGCGGCGGCCATCATGCGGATGTGGCCTTCGTAGTGGATGAAGCGGTGGCCGTGCTTGCCGCACTTGTTGGCGCAGTCGAAGACGGAGAGATGCTCGTCCTTCAAGTGCGGGGCACCCTCGATCGTGCCGCGGCCACAGATGACGTCGTTGGCCTCGGCGATCTGCTTCTTGGTGAAGCCCAGGTGCTGCAGCATGTTGAAGCCCGGCGCCTGCCAGAGCGTCTCGCTGATGCCCATGCGCTGGAACAGCTCCGGGGGCAGCGTCCAGGCGCTGAAGGCAAAGCCCAATTCGAACTGCGCGGGCAGGCTGGCCTCGATCTTCTTCAGCTCGTGATCGTTGAAGCCCTTGGCTTTCAGGCTTTCGATGTTGACGTGCGGCGAGTCCTTCAGCGAAAGGCTGCCGGTGACGTAGCGCATCATCTCGTTGATCTGGCTTGCGCTGTAGCCCAGGTTCACGAGCGCGGGACGCAGCGACTGGTTGGCGATCTTGAAGTATCCACCGCCGGACAGCTTCTTGAACTTCACCAGGGCGAAGTCGGGTTCCACGCCGGTGGTGTCGCAGTCCATCAGCAAACCGATGGTGCCGGTGGGGGCGATGACGGTCGTCTGCGCGTTGCGGTAGCCGAACTTCTCGCCGAGGTTCAGGGCGCGGTCCCAGCATTCCTGGGCGCTGGCCAGCAGCACCTTCGACGCGAGCGGGTCGGCGTTGTCGAACTGGTGGGCATCGACGCCGACGGGCTTGATGTCCAGCTCTTCATAGTCGCCAATCGCGCGGCGGCTCGAATCCTGCCCGGTCACATCATACACCGCCCGGCGGTGGTTGCGGATGACGCGGAGCATTTCGGCGCGGTTCTCATCGAACCCGGGGAAGGCGCCCATCTGCTT
Organism: Tepidisphaeraceae bacterium; assembly: GCA_035998445.1. Classification (NCBI taxonomy): domain Bacteria; kingdom Pseudomonadati; phylum Planctomycetota; class Phycisphaerae; order Tepidisphaerales; family Tepidisphaeraceae; species Tepidisphaeraceae bacterium. The sequence goes on from DASYHQ010000033.1 coordinate 165,075, forward strand.
GGCCATCTCGGCGCTGGTGGCGTAGCTCTCGCCGGTCAAAATCGCGGTGAGGGCGGCGCAGATGCCGCGGCCCTTGTCGCTGTCGTAGGCGATGCCGGCCTGCATGAGCATGGCGCCCAGGTTGGCATAACCCAGACCAAGCGTGCGGAACTTGTAAGACAGCTGTGCGATGTCTTCCGACGGGAAGCTGGCCATGAGCACGGAGATCTCAAGCACGATCGTCCAAAGGCGGGTGCCGTGCTTGTAGGCCTCGATGTCGAACTTCTTCGTGTTCTCGTCGAAGAAGGTGAGCACGTTCAGCGACGCCAGGTTGCAGGCGGTGTCGTCGAGGAACATGTACTCGGAGCAGTTGTGCACCGTGATGCCGTTGGCGATGAACGAGTGCGTGACGGGCTCGGTGAGGTCGAAGACCTGCTGCTTGCCGAGGTGGGTGAACGACGCGACGGCGTCGTAGTGGGCGCCCACGGTCGCGGGGCGGGCGTTGTGCGCCGAGCGGAGGGTGAGGCAGTCAATCAGTTGCTCGTGCTTGCGCCCGTGGAGTAGACCGACGTGTTGTGCAAAAAAGCGGAGGCTGTCCGGATCGATACGCAGGCCGTGGCGCGGAAGTGCGTCGCTCGGCGCTGTCGCCAAGCCTGACCCATTGGGGTTCGGTCGATCCGAAGGCGCTCCGCCCGCGACGGCTCCGCCGTCGTGCGTTAGCGGTTGAATGGAGCTTTGCACGCCGAAGCCCAGCAGGATCATCTGGATGTCCTGCAGCAGGCCGAGCGTGCCGGGGAGCTCGATCGTGTTGTCGGTGATGATGCCGTCGGCGCTGAACAGGGCGCGCAACAGGTGCCGCTGGGCAGCCAGGCCGGCGGTGAAGGCCTCGTCGCTCAGGCGGCGGGTGCCCTTGTCGCTGCGGACGAACGCCTTCAGGCGCGCCAGCAGCCGGCGGTTGGTCAGCGTGGCGGTCATCGTGTCCGAATCGTCGGCGCTAGCCGACTTCGTGGCGGTGATGCCGGCGTCGCTGGCCGTGGTGTAGTCGTCGGCGTAGGCGCGGTCGCCCCAGGTGGTGGCGACGTACTCGACGAACTGCTCGATCTGCGTCGCGTCGTTGATGCAGTCGAGGCGCAGCTCGGTGCTGCCGGCGTTGCATTCGCTGAAGAAGATGCCCAGCAGCTGGAAGAAGCGGTGGTCCTGCGGCTCGCCGATCTCTTTGACGGCTGCGGGCTTGCTGGGCAGGCGGACTTCATCGGTGCTGGTGAGGTTCTGGGCCTCCACCCAGCCACGGCCCTTGGTGAAGACCTTGTGGTCGGCCGTCAGCTTCACGCTGTAGCCACCGGCGGTGGTCAGTTCGTAGACGTCCTTGGTGCCGGTGGGGAAGGCGCCGTCGGTAACGTGGATTTCCTGACCGTCCAGGTTGGTGATGACGCGGGTCGGCAGGTGGATCATCTGGTCGATGCGCCGCCAGATGCCGCCGGGCGTCAGGACGCGCGTGTCACCGGTCACGCAGGGGTTGCTGGCGTTGATGCGGCCACTGCGCGGGCAGGTATGCCACTGGTTGATCGTGTCGTCGTACTGCACGCCAGGGTCGGCGCAGCGCCAGGCCGCGAAGGAGATCTGTTCCCAGAGGTCGCGCGCCTTCAGCGTCTTGGCGACCTTGCCGTTGGTGCGGTTGGTGAGCTGCCAGTCGCCGTCTTCCTCGATCGCCTTGAAGAAGCGGTTGGGGATACGGACCGAGTTGTTGCTGTTCTGACCGCTAACGGTGTAGTAAGCCTCGCCATTAAAATCGTAGTCGAGCTTCAGGCCGAGCTTCTTGGCCAGTTCCTGCTGATCCTTCGCCAGCACCTTGATGCCCTCGGCGAGCGCGGCGACCTTCAGCTCTTCGCGCACCTTCCAGTTGGTGAAGGCTTCGATATCCGGGTGATCGAGGTCGAGACAGACCATCTTGGCGGCCCGGCGGGTGGTGCCACCGCTCTTGATCGCGCCGGCGGCGCGGTCGCCGATCTTCAGGAACGACATCAGCCCGCTGCTCTTGCCACCGCCGCTCAGCGGTTCGTTCTCACCGCGCAGGCGGCTGAAGTTGGAACCGGTGCCGCTGCCGTACTTGAACAGGCGCGCCTCGCGCGTCCACAGGTCCATAATGCCGCCTTGGTTCACCAGATCGTCGGAGACGGATTGGATGAAGCAGGCGTGCGGCTGCGGGTGGGTGTAGGCGTCGGTGCCCTTGGTCAGCTCGCCGGTGACCGGGTCGCAGTAGAAGTGACCCTGGGCCGGCCCGGTGATGCCGTAGGCGAAGTTCAGGCCCGTGTTGAACCACTGCGGGCTGTTGGGGGCGCACATCTGGTGCAGCATCATGTAGGACAGCTCGTCGTAGAACGCCTGCGCGTCCTCGGCGGTGTCGAAGTAGCCGTGCGTCTCGCCCCAGTAGCGCCAGCAACCGACCAGGCGATGAATAACCTGCTTGGCCGACTTCTCCGGCCCCAGCACCTGCTTGCCCTGCCCATCGCGGATCGGGTTGCCGTCGCTGTCCACCTGCGGCACGCCCGCCTTCCGGAAGTATTTGGAGACCATGATGTCGGTCGCGACCTGGCTCCAGGGCTTGGGAATCTCCGCGTCGGTCATCTCGAAGACGATCGAGCCATCCGGCTTGCTGATGCGGCTGGTGCGGCGCTCGTAGTCGACGGTGGCGTATGCGTCTTGTCCCTGCTTGGTGAATCGACGGTTGATCTTCATGGCCGAGAGTCCTTCCGGGTACAGAATCCTGTATGGATGTGGAACAGATAAATGGTTTCCGCAGCGATCGCGGGACGCGAGGCCCTAGGAGCAAGGGCCCCGCAGCTCGGGGTCGCAAGTGTTGCTTCTCTTCGTAGGGTCCGCTCTAACGGACCCTACATGGCTGTCATTCATCCGACCGCAACGTCGGTCGAACATGCGTTGAGCGAACTTCGCCGCCGGAGTCGGAATCGAGATACACCGCGTACTGATGGTCGGCCTCCAGCTGGCGGTCGGTTAGCTTCTGCGAGCCGATCGTGATGCCGGACGTAGCGACGGACAGAATATTTCCACCAATGACGTTGGCGGTGGTTAATGTCTTCTTGGTCGTTTCATCCACGACTCGAACTACGGCCGTCGACTCAACGATGTAGACCAACGGCAACGTGCCCTTTGTTACCGGCAATGCGTTGACCGGCGTGGACAACGCACGCCGCGACTGCGTCACCACGGTTTCCAACTCGGTCGACACCGGCTGCGTCGCAGCCCAACCTGGAGCGTCCGGGTCGGGCGTGGCAACCGCCTTGTTCTTGTCGCAACCGGCGAGCAGGAGCAAAGCGAGCGTCAGTCCAAGGCGACAACATTGGCTAGATCGCATCATCCGTCGTCCGCAAGGCATGCCGCCTCACTCGAGCGTCCTCGCTAATCCACCCGCGGCAGCGTCAGGCCGGGTTGGTCCTGATACTTGCCCTTCTTGTCCGCGTAGCTGACGGCACACGTGCGATCGCCTTTCAGGAAGATCAGCTGCGCGATGCCTTCGTTGGCGTAGATCTTGGCGGGCAGGGGGGTGGTGTTGCTGATTTCCAGCGTGATCTTGCCGCGCCATTCGGGTTCGATCGGTGTCACGTTCACGATGATGCCGCAGCGGGCATACGTGCTCTTGCCGACGCAGATCGCCAGCACGTCGCGCGGGATGTCGACGTATTCCACCGTCTCGCACAGCGCGAAGCTGTTCGGCGGGATCAGGACGTGATCTTTACCCGTCTCATCGGTGTCGACGGTGACGAAGGAGCGTTCCGAGAAGTTCTTCGGATCGATCACCTCGGAGTTGACGTTGGTGAATATCTTGAAGACCGACCCGACCCTTATGTCGTAGCCGTAGCTGCTGACACCGAAGCTGACGCGGCCGGGGCGCTTTTCGTTGTCTTGGAAGGGCTCGATGCCGACGAGCTCACGGATTTGGGTATCGCACAAGATGCCCATGATGGTACGTCCTCAGTAAAAGTCGATGCGCGACCGGACTCGCGATAGCTTCGGGACTCCGCCCGTGACGAACCGCGATGGGTCGTGCGAAAATCAGTTTTGAGGTCGTCTTCCTGACGACGGAATTGAATCTGCCCCACGGCCTGCGTCCATCGGCCGCTTCTTGTGCCCTGACGCATCTGCTGAACAACCGGCGTGCCACCAATCGGTCGACCCGATCTCCCACTTGGCCCGCCAGCACACATACGCCCGCCAACTTGCCCAAGTTCGCGAACGAACCGGAATATTACACTACATCTTGTGTTCTTCAACTTTATCTTCACTAAATGTAGCGCAGTGGTCGGTGAGAGGTGTGTAAGGCGAAGACTTCACAATGGTTAGGTTATCGTGAATTTTCGTCCGGCCGAATCTTGGTGATGTGCGGCCCATGTTATCCACCGAAGTTTTGCACATAGTGGACAACTGACGGTTCTCGGACGGTGGAAAAGTGCACCAGATCTTGTGGTGCCAGCGGCGGTGGGGGCGACATCGACAGGATGACGCTTTCGGGTGCGACGCCACGCCGAATCGGCGGGTGGGGAGGTGGAGTTGAAGTACCGCCAAGGAAGAGTCTGTGTCTCTCCCCCTGTCCTCCTCTCCCCCGTATTTGGTCAAGAGGAAGAGGTTGAACCACAGAGGAAACAAAGAGCACAGAGGCGGACACCGAGCGGAATCCCTTCTGATTCGGATCTGGCCTTTGGTCATTTGTTTGGCATTGGAGCTTGGGATTTCGCCTTTGCCCTCCATTCGACGGCCCCATCTGCACCGACTAAAGTCTTCCCATGGCATCTTTCCTCGTTATCGCCCCGCATCCGGATGACGCTGAGCTTGGCATGGGGGGCACGATTCTGAAACTGAAGGCGGCGGGGCATCGGGTGCATATCGTCGACATGACCAACGGCGAGCCGACGCCGTTCGGCAGTCCAGAGATCCGGGAGAGGGAATGGACGGCCGCAGGGAAGGTGCTGGGAGTGTCGCGGTCGAACCTGGGGCTGCACAATCGTATGGTTCAGCACACGATCGAGGCCCGGCACAAGCTGGCGAGCGTGGTGCGCGAGCACAAGCCGGACGTGATGTTCGTGCCGTACCCGATCGATGCGCATCCGGATCACGTTGCCGTCACGAAGATCGCGGAGGACGCGCGGTTCGATGCGAAGCTGACCAAGTGCGACACGATCCACGGCTCGCCGTGGCATCCGAAGCGCATCATCTATTACTTCTGCACGCACCTGAAGATGAATTTCGACCCGACGTTCTGCATCGATATCAGCGACACCTACGCGACGAAGATCGAAAGTGTGAAGTGTTACGCCAGCCAGTTCGTCGGCAACAGCGGCCACGTGCCGGAGATGGTGGGGCAGATCACCGCGTACTTCGGGAACCGGATTGGAGTGGCGCACGCCGAGCCGTTCTTCACGCGGGAAGTGCTGGGGTTGGGAGGATTGGATCAGCTCGTCTAAGGGACGTTTCCGGCCCATCGGCCCTTGGCCATTCCGGCCGTTGCACATAGGCTATAGCTTTACTGATTACCGGAGCACGCCATGGCCGACGATTCGTTTTCGCTGCATATCGATACTGATTGGAAGAAGCAGGCGCAGGAGGAGAAGAAGCGCTTAGCAGAGGAACAGGCCAAGCGGTCCGCGCCGCCCGCCAACCCGGCCGCGGCCGCCCCGACCACGGGTGCGAGTGCCGCGGCGCCAACTGCGGGCCGTGGGTCGGCCGCCAGTGCACGCGGCCCGCGCGAGATGCCGCCGGCGTCGTTCGCGACGCTCGTGCAGACGGCGTTGACGCAGGCACTCTTTTACATGGGCGAACTCGGATCGCAGGGGCCTGAGGGCATTAACCTGGACATGGCCAAGCACCAGATTGACACGCTGGCGGTGCTGGAGGACAAGACCAAGGGCAACCTGACCGCCGACGAACAACGCGTGCTGGACGCGGCGCTGTACGAGACGCGCATGCGGTACGTGTCAGTGGCGTCGCAGTACCTGTAGGTGCCTGAGGAATTCGTGCCCTCATTCTGCGCGCGTTATGCAGACCTACATGATCCTCCTTGCTAGCGAATTCTGGAATTTCGGCTATCTGGTACCCGCGTTCTTTTTACTCTACGCGGTTATCGTCGCAGGTGCGGTTTGGTTCGCGCTATGGCTAACGCGCGATCAACCCACTGGGCGCCAGAGCCCACGCTCTGCTCGTGCAAAGCCGCCGGAGTGAGAGAGGAAAGCCACTGATCAAACGCCCGCGGGCCGGTGCATCGCTGCACCGGCCCGCTTCGTTCCTACAGATTCTAACAACGACCCGTCGCTTACCGCGGCCGTGAACCGAATGGCCGGGGCTCCTGTTCCATCTCAACGTTGTTGTAGCGCAACAGCGTTCCCTTGGCCTTTTCCAGTCGGGCGATGGCGGTGTTGTAGTTGCTGATGCTGGCGGCCTCGGCGCGGGCGGTTTCGGCCAGGCGAGCCTGGGCGTCAAGCTTCAGGTTGACGAACTCGGGGGTCAGCGGTTCCTGGTTGTCCTCGCGCTGCTGTAACGCGGCGAGGTTGTCGGCGGCGGCGAAGCGGGCCCGGCGGGTGGCGGCGATCTCGTTGTAGCTCACCTCCACGTCGCGCAACTGCTGCTTCACGTCCAGCGCGACCTGCTCGATCAGGCTGCGGTAGCTCTCGATCGCCTGCTGCCGCTGCAGCAAAGCCCGCTGATGAATCGCGCGGGCGGCGCGGTTGCCGATCGGGATCTCGAAGACGAACCCGAGCGACCACGTGTTGTATTCCTGGTCGCCCAGCGTGCTGTAGGCGCCGTCGATGTCCTCGCCGATGCCCTGCAGGCCGTACGTGCCCTGCAGGTTCAGCGACGGCAGCAGGTTGTTCTTGGCCACGCTGGCCGCGATCGACGCCGAGTCGATGCGCAGCTGCTGCTGGCCCAGTTCCAGGCGGAAATCGAGGGCGGTCTTGATCTGGTCTTCCAGCACGAATGAGACGGGCAGTTCCACCGGGTCCGACGCCGGCAGCAGGGTGGTGCCGGACGACACGGGCATGTCCGGGTCGTTCATCACGCGCTTGAGCTGGTCCGACAGGTTCTGCACCTGCTGCCGAGCCCGAAGCAGCGCCGCGGAGCGGCTCTCGGCGCTGGCGAACGCCTGCGACACCTGCACGCGGCTGACGTCCTGCCCGATACGCTTGCGCAGCAGGTCGACCGTGCTCAGCGTCTCGTTGTACAGCCGCTCGGCGATCAGAAGCTCGCGCTCGGCCTGCACGAGCTGCCAATAGGTGCGCTCGGCCAGCTCGAGGTTGTCCTCGATCGCCTTGCGGAACTCGAGCAGCGACACCCGCTGGGCGTTGCGGGCGATCACGATGCGCGCCTGGTTTACGGTAAAGCCCGCATCGCGCAACAGCGGTTGCGTGACCTGAAACGTGATGTCGTTCAGGTAGTACGGGTTGACGCCGAACTGCACGTTGCGCGAGATGCGCTGAATGCCCGTACGCAGCTCGACCTGCCCGCCGCTGGTGAGGATCTGGCGGATGCCGGTCTGCCCCTGAGTGACGCGCGAGATGGTCGGGTCAAATGGATTGCCTGTCTGCAGGCCCTGCGCGGGCGTGAGGATCTTCGAGTCCTGGTATTGCAGGTTCGCGAAGAGCGCGGGATCGAACCGCGCGTCGGCCTCGATCACGCGTGTCGCTTCGACTGCGGGGTCGAAGCTGGCGATCTTTACGTCCAGGCTGTACGCGATCGTTCGCTGGATGACTTCTTTGAGCCCGATGCGTTCGGTTTCCGCGAACAACTCAGGGGTCGTCAGTTCGACGACCGGCGCGGTGGACGGCCCGGCGATGCCACCGCTGTCACGCGTGGTGGGGCCGGTGGTCGGGCGGGTCGCAGCGCGGGTGGTGCGGTTGCCGGTGGCGGGCTGAGCCTGCTGTTCGGGGGGCGCGTCGAGCGGGCTGACGAACGTCGTCGGCAGGGGCGGCATGGCCGCCGGTGAGAACTCGCTGGAACGGGCGCGCTCGTCCGACTGCAGCGCCCGCGGGCGAAATGGTGGTGGCTCGGCCGCGTTGCAACCGGCAATCGCCAAGCCCAGAACCAGTACGCTCGTCTTCCGCTTCCGCATCATGCCCATTCAGTATGCTCCATCCGTGTTTGGGCGGGCATTGTAGGAACGGCGCGGCCGCTTTCCAACAAGGTTGAGGCTGTCAACTGGAAAAATGTCGACCGCGGGTGACCTCTGGACTTCATGTCGCGGCGGGTCCACATCGTTTCGCGCCGGCAACGCGCGACAGTATGATCCCGGGCATGAGTGAATCGGCCACCGTCAGCACGCCCGCGATCGAACGAAAGTCCTTCGAAGCCCCCGTCCGCGACATCATGGATGGCGCGGCCCGCTGGGAGATGAAGATTCACGACCACGGCCTCGTTGCCCTGGTCGACGTGATGCCGCGCCTCGTCCCCGAGGGCAAGACCGCCGACTTTGCCATCGTGCAGGCGGCGCGCGTGTCGTACGGCGAGGGGACCAAGCTGGTGAACGAGGACACCGGCCTCATTCGCTACCTCGCGCGGCACCGGCATTCGACGCCGTTCGAGATGGTCGAGTTCAAGTTCCACCACGTGATGCCGATCTTCATCGCACGGCAATGGATCCGCCATCGCACTGCCAACGTGAACGAGTACAGCGCGCGGTACAGCATCGTGAAGGACCGCTTCTACCGCCCCAGCCTCGATAACGTGCGCAAGCAGAGCACCAGCAATCGTCAGGGCGGCGAAGGCCCGACCGACGTCGCGACGGGCCAGGAGTTTCTGGACTACCTGGATGAGATCGAACGCAGCTACGAGAAGTACCAGCACTTCATCGACAAGGGCGTCGCCCGCGAGATTGCCCGCATCGCGCTGCCGGCTAGCGTGTACACCGAGTGGTACTGGAAGGTGGATCTGCACAACCTGCTGCGCTTCCTCAGCCTGCGCATGGACCCCCACGCCCAGCAGGAAATTCGCGACTACGCGTGGGCCATGTTCGAGCTGATCCGCCCCGTGGTGCCGGTGGCCGCCCAGGCGTTCTTGGATTACGACTTCGAGGCCATGCACCTCACGCGGCTCGAGATCGAGGCCATCAAGTCCGGCCAACCCCTGAACACAACCAACAAGCGCGAGACGGCGGAGTGGGAAGCTAAGAAGGGGAAGCTGGGGTTGTAGTGAGCCTGTATTGGGAGACTGCGATGCCGGTGCCAACGATCACTCTGCTGGGTGAAAAGTTCGTCGTAATACCCGAAGCGGAATACCTGCGACTGAAGCGGTCCGCCAAATCCGGGCAAGCCAAGCGCAAAAGGCGCATCCCTTCGGCAGAAGACTTGGCGGACATTGCGGAGATCAAACGCATAAAAGCCGATCTTACGCAGAAGTTCATTCCGTGGAGTGAGGCCAAGAAGCGGCTGCGTAGGCTCTAGTGAGATCAGTCGATGAAACAGGACATTGAAACGTTCGTTCACGAAAGAGTCGCGTATCTTGCAAATGCGGGGCTTGCCCGTCGCGGCCCAGTGCCGGAAGAGGTGGTCCGCGAAACCGCCAGGCGCTTTCAGGAACAGTTCGGGTTCGACCTTCCAGCAATCTACTTAGACATCTGCCGGATCGAAGACGGTATCGAATGTGGTGGTGCGGCGCTGTTCGGTCTAATCACGCGCACAGAATCTGGCGCGGACTTCCCGTGGACTGAAGGATTGCTGGATGCCTACGAAACGCAGGTGGTTGACATAGGCGAAGAGGAGTTCATCCCGTTCGGACTAGCGACGGACGGAGGTGACCAATACGGGTACGATTTGACCGATCAGCAGTTTGTTCGAATCGTCAGACATCGAAGCGATAGACAACAGACCTACGCCGACTTCGAAGACATGTTTCGCGACTTCGTCGCGCGGGGCCGCCAGTTTGAATAGCGACAACGTTCAGTTGCCGCAAGGAGCTTAATGCCCGACCTTCCCCCCATCCAAACGCGCCAACTGTTGCCCGACGCCAACGAGTCGTGGCGGATCTTCCGGATCATGTCCGAGTTCGTGGAAGGGTTCGAGGTGATGGGCCGCGTGGGGCAGGCGGTGACGATCTTCGGTAGCGCGCGCACGAAGCCGGACGACCCGTACTTCAAGGCGGCCGAGGAGACCGCCCGGCTGCTGGTGAAGAAGAAGTACGCCATCATCACCGGGGGTGGGCCAGGCATTATGGAGGCGGGGAATAAGGGGGCGTTCGAGGCCAAGGGGACCAGTGTTGGGCTGAACATCACGCTGCCGCAGGAGCAGGAGGGGAACCGCTATCAGACAGTCCCGCTCGACTTCCACTACTTCTATGTGCGCAAGGTGATGTTCGTGAAGTACAGCGGCGCGTTCATCGTCTTTCCCGGTGGGTTCGGCACGCTGGATGAATTGTTCGAGGTGCTGACGCTCGTGCAGACGCTGAAGATCGAGCCGATGCCGATCGTGCTGTACGGCAGCGCGTACTGGTCGGGCCTGGTCGGGTGGATCAAGTCGCAGATGGGGACGTACTACATCGACGTCGAGGACACCGACATCTTCCGCATCGTCGACACGCCCACCGACGCAGTGCGAGAGGTGGTGGCGGGGATGAAGAAGCCGTGGTGGCGTCCCTTGGATGAACAGCCGGTCCCCGCGCCCGCGCCAGGCGCCACCGCCGAGGCGGCGGCCGCCGCGTCGTCGATCGCATCGCAAGGCGAGGCCGCTACGACAGGTGAAGGTACGCGATACGGTCGCCGGGCGAAGCCAACGACGAAGAAGCACGCCAAGCCGTCGCGCAAGCCCGTGCAGTAAAGGAAAACACCCAGCCCCATCCAGGCAACACGACGGCCGGTTCAGCTTTGCTGAGCCGTCACCACCGCCCCGTAGCGTCTCGGTGACCGGTGGCACGTCCGATACTTCGTCGTTCCGCACCGCGCGCCGGGTCAACCTGATGCAACAATTTCTGCATTTGGAACTGGTGCGGCCCAAATCTGCTTTAGTCTGCCAACTTGCACGACGATGACGACAGCAGTGCCGCCGGTTTCGGTGGCGCCACGTGTCCCGAGTACCGCGATTTTGCGGATCGAACGGGGCAGCGTCCGGTATGAGCGCGACGTCGTGCATCATGGTAGAGCAAACGAGCCTAGCGGAACTCATCGGCATCGCGGAGCTCAGCATCGCGCTCCTGTGTAGCCTGCTCGCGCTGACGTGTTGCGCGTTTGGCCGGCTGGCCGCGCATCGCGATCATGTTGCCACCCGGGTCGTTGCGGTGGCGAAGCCTTCGGTCATCAACACGCCTTCCATTTCCACCGGCGACGTGCCGATCGCCGAGCGGTTGGCCGCCACCGAGGCGCAGTATCAGGCGTTGGTCGAGCGTGTGCCTGCAATCGTTTACACCTGCACGTTTGGGGCCGACTGCCAGTGCTACTACGTCAGTCCGCAGATCATCGCGATCCTCGGGTTCGAACCGCACGACTGGATGGGCGACCGCACGTTCTGGTTCAAGCGAATCCACCCCGACGACCGCGTGCGCGCCTTAGCCGAAGAGGACGCCGCCAAGCGCACCGGTGAGTTGCACAGCGAGTACCGCATGATCCGCCGGGATGGGCGGATCATTCACGTAAAGGACAACGCGAAGGTCATCTACGACGACGCCGGCGAGCCACTTTACCTGCAGGGGTTCCTCACCGATCAGACCGAGCAGCGCACCGCGCTCATCCAGCTGCGCGCCAGCGAGCTGCGATTCACTGAATTCATGAAGAACCTGCCCGGCGTGGCGTTCGTGAAGGACGATGAGGGGCGCTACGTCTACTGCAACGATGCCTGGCAATCCATGTTCGCGACCGGCGTGCCTGCCTGTCCCGGCATGAGCGACGAGGAACTGTTCCCCTCGATCGCCGACCGTCTGCGCGAGAACGACCTGCGCGTGATCGAGAGCGACCGCCCGGTGCAGCTAGAAGAAAGCATCCCCCAGTCCGGCGGCACGCGGCACTACCTCGTCTGCAAGTTCCCGATGCACATGGAAGGGGGCCATCGCCTGCTGGGCGGCATCGCGGTCGACATCACCGATCGCAAGCGCGCGCAGGAACAGTTCACCAGCCTGTTCGAGAACGCCGTCGAGGGCATCTTCCGCACCACCGCCGACGGGCGATTCATCGCGGCCAACCCGATGCTGGCGCGCCTGTACGGCTACGACAGTTCCGCGCAGCTCTGCCAGAGCGTGGGCAACATCGGCCAGCAGTTGTACGTCGACGAGCGCCGCCGGGCGCAGTTCCAGGACCTCATTGAGCAGCACGGCTCGGTGACCGGCTTTGAATCGGAGATCCGCCGGCGCGATGGGTCGATCATCTGGATCAGCGAGAACGCGTGGCGGACCTGCGACGACGACGGCAAGCTGCTGTACTACGAGGGCACGGTGATGGACATCACCGCGCTGAAGCAGAACCTCGCGCTGAACGTCGCCAAGCAGCAGGCGGAAGAGGCCAACCGCGCCAAGAGCGAATTCCTGGCCAACATGAGCCACGAGATCCGCACGCCGATGACCGCCATCATGGGCTACACCGACCTGCTGCTCGACGAGATGCGCGAGCACCCGCGCGCCGGGCAGTGGCTGTCGATCATGCGCCGCAACGGCGACCACCTGCTCGGCGTGATCAACGACATACTGGATCTGTCCAAGATCGAAGCCGGCAAGATGACGGTCGAGCAGTTGGAATGCTCGCCGTGGCAGGTCGTCACCGACGTGGCCGCGTTAATGCGGGCTCGCGCAAGCGAAAAGCAACTGGCGTTCACCTGGGACCGCGCCACCGGTGTGCCCGACACCGTGCTCACCGACCCGACCCGACTGCGGCAGATCCTGATGAACCTCGTCAGCAACGCGATCAAGTTCACCGATCGCGGCCACGTGCGCATCGTGCTGCGCACGCTGCCTGAGTCGATGGACGGCACAATTGGTAGCACGGCCGGTAACACCGGCGACCCGCGCAGCGTTCGCCTTGCGTTCGATGTGATCGATTCCGGCGTGGGCCTGAGCGCCGAGCAGCAGTCGGTGTTGTTCGAAGCCTTCACGCAGGCCGATACCTCGCACACGCGCCGCTTCGGTGGCACCGGGCTGGGGCTGACCATCTCGCGCAAGCTGGCCCGCATGCTGGGCGGCGACATCACGATCACCGGCGATACCGGTTCCGGCAGCACGTTCAGCGCGACAATCACCGCACTTACCGTGACGCGGCCGCACCGGTTGCAAGCGCCCCGGCCGACGCCGTTCGCTTTGAGCACCGAGTTCCGCGCCCTGGCGCCAATATCCGATCTGGCGCAGCAACCATTGCCGAAGCTGCGGGGGCGCATCCTGCTGGCCGAGGACGGGCCGGACAATCAGCAGATGATCACGCTGATCCTGGAAAAGGCCGGCGCCACCGTGACGTTGGCCGAGAACGGTCGGGTGGCGGTGGAGCGCGCGACCGAGGCGTGGGAGCGTGGCGAGCCGTTCGACCTGATCCTGATGGACATGCAGATGCCCGAGCGCGACGGCTATTGCGCAACGCGCGACTTGCGCGAGCGCGGCTATCGGTTGCCCATTATCGCGCTGACCGCCCATGCGATGGAGAGCGAGCGCGCCCGCTGCCTGACGGCCGGTTGCGACGAGTACACGACCAAGCCGATCGACCGCAGGCAGCTGTTGAATTTGGCATCGCGATTCATGAACCCATCGCAGCCGGTGCGTGTGCATAAGTCGCTCGTCGTACCTTCCATGAGCCACGCGAGCGACGACCTGCAGATGGTCGACCTGAGCGGTGACCCGGAGATGTTGACCGCGGCCAACAACTTCCTGCGTGTGCTGCCGGCTCGGCTGGAGGCGATCCAACAAGCGCTGGCGGCATCTGACCTCGATGTCTTGGTCAACCTATCGCACCAACTGCACGGCACGGCCGGCACGTTCGGGCTGATGAACGTTACCCACGCCGCCGCCGCCATCGAGCACAGCGCCCGGAGCCACGCCGACGTCGAGGAACTCGCACGCGCGGTTGATGAACTGGGCGTGTTGGTTTCGCAGGCGCTTTCCACTCAGTCTTGCCGTGCGCTGGATGGGAAAGCGGGTCGATAGTGCGACTCGTCCGCAAAACTGGTTGCCCCCGGCATCCCAATTCACGCGATGTACGCCATATCAGATGACGGAAGCGTCCACTTCTAGGCGTCGTCCGCAAAATCGTTGAAAATTGTTGAGAATTGAAAACCGTCCGGTTAACCTCCGCGGAACGGGCAGCCACATATTTCGAACAGGTCGCCTTCGCTTCTAGGAGTTGGGCAATGGCAACGGGCAACGTTAAATGGTTTGATTCGAAGAAGGGCTTCGGTTTCATCGTTGGGCCTGAGGGCAGGGACGTCTTCGTCCACTTCAGCAGCATCGACGGAGACGGCTTCCGATCGCTGAAGGACGGCGAACCGGTCGAGTACGAGTTGATCACCGGCGCAAAGGGCCTGTCGGCCCTGAAGGTGAAGCGCGTCACGGTGCCTGAGCGCGCGGGCGTTTAAGTCCTGTCCATTCCTCGTGTGCGACCGGCGGCTTGTCCGTCCGTGTCTTTGCATTCATGCGACAACGGCACGGGCGGGCAAGCCGCCGGTGGCAACTGCGCTGGACATGCTGGCGTGATTTGAACTGCGTGGTGCACCCTGTTTCTGCTTGATCGCTCACCTTTCGCTTCGGCGCGACCTCCCGTAATCTCCCGCCCATGACTCCGTTTGCCTGGGGCATGCTCGCCGGCTGGGTGAGCGGCCTGATCGTCCTAGCCGTCGTCGGTTACGTCGCGTACCGGCGCATCCTCACGCTGCGTGCCCGCGCACTCGAGGCTCAGCGGTTGGCCGAGTTGGGCACGCTCACCAGTGGCCTGGCGCACGAGATTAAGAACCCACTCTCGACGATCGGCCTGAACCTTCAGCTGTTGAAGGAAGACCTGCCGCAGGACGACCCGAACCACCCACGGCTGGTGGCGCGGTTAAACTCCGTCGTTCGCGAGGCCAATCGGCTGAAGGACATCCTCGACGACTTCATGCGCTACGCCGGCCGGATCGAACTGGAACTGGTGCCGACCGACGTCGGCGAACTGCTGGAAGACCTGGTCGACTTTTTTACCCCGCAGGCGCAGCTGGCCAAGGTGCAGTTGCGCCTGAAAAAGCCACCCACCCCGTTGATGGCGCGCATCGATGAACGGCACCTGAAGCAGACGATCCTCAACCTGATGCTGAACGCCACGCAGGCGATGACCGAGGGCGGGGAACTGATCCTCGGCGCCCGGCCCGAAGGCACCTTTGTCGTCATCGACGTGATCGACACCGGCCCCGGCATCGCGGCCGACCGGGTCGACCGCCTGTTCGACGCCTACTACTCCACCAAGCCCGGCGGCACCGGCCTTGGCCTGGCCATCGCCAAACGCATCATCGAAGCCCACCACGGCACGATCACCCTGCAAAGCCAACTCGGCAAAGGCACGGACTTCACGATTCGGCTGCCGTTGGAGAAGTAGGGCGGAAGGCGACCTCGGCGCTTTCTGTCTCTTGCCGGACCCTGGGAAGAGACGGTGTTTATGAAGTCTCGTCCCCTCTCCCGGTACTCCGGGAGAGGGTTAGGGTGAGGGTGATTTCGCGCTGCTGGCGACTTCAGAAAGAACAGAATGCATCCTCACCTATCCTCTCCCGGAGTACCGGGAGAGCCGGGGGGAGATCCTTCGGAGCACCTCAGGATGACGAGTGGCGCGACTCGCATCAGAGCCCGAACCGTCAGACTTCTCCTCTTCCCGTGTCATCCCCGCTTTCCCCCGCTACACTTACATCGCTATGGCCGACAGCAACGTGATCAAGTCCAACATTCTCGTGATCGACGACGAGCGCGAGCACGCGCAAGTGATGTGCGAGGCGCTGACCCGACTGGGGCACAAGTGCGACCTCGCCTACAGCTTGGCCGAGGCGAGGATGAAGCTTGGGCGGAAGAATTACGACGTGATCGCGACCGACCTGATGATGGAGGGCCGCAAGGACGGCCTGGCCGTGCTGCATGAGGCGCTGGCGCTCACGCCGCCACCGCCGGTGGTGCTGGTGACGGCCCATGCGGACATTCCGACGTGCAAGCAGGCGCTGAACGAAGGAGCGTACGACTTCATCGAAAAGCCGCTGGATTTGGAATATTTCCGCGCCCAGATCAACCGCGCCGCAGAGCGGGCGAACCTGCAGAAGCAGAACGAGGTGCTGCAGCAGCAACTGGTCGACTCGGCCGGGTTCGAGGGCATCATCGGCGTTAGCCCGTCGCTGCAGGCCGTCGTGCGCACCGCACGGCAGGTGGCGCCGAGCGACATTCCCGTCCTCATCCTCGGCGAAAGCGGCACCGGCAAGGAACTGATCGCTCGCGCCATTCACAACAACAGCAAACGCCGTAAGAACCGCCTGGTGCCGCTGAACTGCGCCGGCCTTAGCGAAAGCATTCTGGAAGACGAATTGTTCGGCCACGTGAAGGGGGCCTTCACTGGCGCCCAGACCGACCGCGAGGGCCGATTCGAACACGCCGACGACGGCAGCCTGTTCCTCGACGAGATCGGCGACATGCCCGCCGCCATGCAGGCGAAGCTGCTGCGCGTGCTGGAGAACGGCGAGGTCGTGCGCCTCGGCAGCAACGAGCCGATTCGCGTCAACGTGCGGTTGATCAGCGCCACCAACCGCAAGATCGACGAGATGGTCGCCGAGAAGCAGTTCCGCGAGGACCTGTACTTCCGCATCAAGGGCGTCACGATCCAGATTCCCCCGCTGCGCGAGCGCCGCGAGGACATCCCGCTCTTGCTCCACTACTTCATGCAGCAGGCCGGCGAGCGTTACGGCAAGCAGATCGACGGCCTGAAGCCCGAGGCCCAGCAGGCCCTCATGAGCTACGGCTGGCCCGGCAACGTGCGCCAGTTGAAGAACGTCATCGAAAACATGGTCGTGCTATCGCCCGAGGGCAAGATTGGCCCTGAATCCCTCCCCCCGGAAATCCGCCCCCACGGCGGCGCCACCGGTGGCGGTGGCATGAACAACCTCGTCGGCATCAGCATCGAACAGGCCGAACGCGAACTGATCCGCAACACCCTGAAGCTGGTCCACGGCAACCGCGAGCACGCCGCGAAGATGCTGGGGATTGGGGAGCGGACGCTGTACCGGAAGATCAAGGAATACGATCTGACGGAGTGATCGCCAGTCTCCCTGCCGTACCACGGGCGGCCCGCCCGTGTCTTCTATCCTCGCTTCATCAAGAGCACGGGCGGGCCCCCCGTGGTACGGAACCCAATGTCATCTGATCTCCGCATCGGCCACGGTTACGACCTTCACCGCCTTCAATCGGGTGGCCAACTCATCCTAGGTGGCGTCGTCGTCGCCGAAGGTATCTCGCCCGTAGCGCACAGCGATGGGGACGTCGTCCTGCATGCGCTGGCCGATGCGCTGCTGGGGGCGCTGGGCAAGGGGGACATCGGCGAGCATTTTCCGAACGACAACTCCGCCTACCGCAACGCAGCCAGCATGTACTTCATCAACAACATCAAGTCGCTGATGGCGCTCGACGGGTGGCGGCCCGTGAACATCGACATCACCATTCTGGCGGAACGGCCGAAGTTGAAGGCGTTCAAGCCGCGGATGGTGACGTTCATCAGGGAATTGCTGGATTGCCCCGTGAACGTGAAAGCCGGTACCAACGAAGGCGTCGACGCCATCGGCCGCGGCGAGGCGATCGCGGCCCACGCGGTGGTGCTGCTGGGTAAGGATGAAGGTTGAATAGAAGCAGGGCGGCCGTCCGCGTTTTTCCATGCTTTACCCTTCAAACTTCATCCTTTCCTCCACTTCCCCTACAATCCCGCCACGATGAGCCTACGCGTCTACAACACTCTGACGAAGCAGAAGGACCTGTTCGAACCGGTACGGCCGGGGAAGGTCGGCATGTACCTGTGCGGGCCGACGGTCTACAAGCCGCCGCACATTGGGCACATGGTGGGGCCGGTGATCTTCGACGCGGTCAAGCGCTACTTGAAGTACAAGGGGTACGATGTCACTTGGGTCGTGAACATCACGGACGTCGACGACAAGCTCATCGAGGCCGCCGCCAAGCACAACACGACCATTGCTGATTTAGCGACGCGCTACACGAAGGAATACCTGGACTGCCTCGCCGGCTTTGGCATCGATTCGATCGACGCGTTTCCCAAGGCGTCGGAGCACATGAACGAGATCCTTCAGCTGTGCGAACGGCTGATCGCC
Organism: Tepidisphaeraceae bacterium; assembly: GCA_035998445.1. NCBI lineage: Bacteria > Pseudomonadati > Planctomycetota > Phycisphaerae > Tepidisphaerales > Tepidisphaeraceae > Tepidisphaeraceae bacterium. The sequence goes on from DASYHQ010000033.1 coordinate 183,323, forward strand.
AAGGGCGTGGCGTATCCCGCTGAAGGCAACGTCTACTTCGACGTGACGAAGGACGCCGACTACGGCAAGCTCTCCAACCGCCGCGTGGAGGAACAGGAGAGCGGCCTGCGCACGCTGGAAGGGGGCGGCAAGCGCAACCCCGCTGACTTCGCGCTCTGGAAGGCCGCCAAGGCCGGCGAGCCCCACTGGCCCAGCCCCTGGGGCAACGGCCGACCGGGCTGGCACATCGAGTGTTCGGCCATGTCTATGAAGTACCTCGGCGAGACGTTTGACATCCACGGCGGGGGCATGGACCTCATGTTCCCGCACCACGAGAACGAACTGGCCCAATCCGAAAGCGCCACCGGCAAGACGTTCGCCAAATACTGGATGCACAACGGCCTGACGCGCATCAAGACCAAGCTCGCCAGCGGTGAAGTCAAAGACGAGAAGATGAGCGGCAGCCTCGGCAACGTGGTGTCGGCGGTCGAACTGCTGCAGCAGTACGGCGCCGAGCTCGTGCGCTACATGCTGCTCAGCACCCAGTACCGCCGGCCGATCGAGTTCACCGACGAGGTGATGACCGCCAGCCGCAAGGGGCTCAACGTCTTCGTTCGCCTGTTCGAGCGCATCGAACGCCTCGCCGGCGCCGGCCCGCACCCGGACATGGACGAGGCGGCGCCGATCCTGCTGGAAGGGGAGAACGGCGACTTCATCCGCGACGTGCTGGGCTACAAGATGAAGTTCATGGAGTCGATGGACGACGACTTCAACACCGCCGGCGCGATCGCGGCGCTGCACGAGCTGGCCGGGGCGATCAACAGCTTTATCGAGCGCACCGAGGCCGAGAAGACGCGCGCCACCGACCTCATTCAATCCGTCGCCGCCGCCGGGCAGTCGGTGCGCCGGATGGGCGGGCTGCTGGGGCTGCTCAGTGGTTCCACCGCTGGCGGCGTAGCGGGTGGCGCTCACGGTGGACCGGCGGCGAAGGATGTTCACGCGGCCACGGTCGAAGGGCTGATGCAACTGCTGATCCGCCTGCGCACCGAGGCCCGCGCGTCGAAGAACTTCGCGCTGGCCGACGACGTGCGCAAGGGACTGACAGAACTTGGCATCACGCTGGAAGACCGTGCCGACGGCACCGTGTGGCGGAAGGAATAAGCCTCTCCGGTCCCTCTCCCATGTACCCATGGGAGAGGTTAGGTGAGGGTGATTTGTTCTGCCTTGATCGTCAGCAGTTCGAAATCACCCTCACCCAGCCTCTCCCGGCGTACCGGGAGAGGGGCCGGAGGTGCGTCTCTCCACGTGGCACTGCACTCCCGAAACATGACCCCGCCCAACACCGTCACCTTGCTCACCCCGCCCGGTGTTGGGGCGCTGGCGGTAATCCGCATCGCGGGGCCGGCGGTGCGGACGTTTCTCAGCGAGCATTTCACGAAGCCGCCGCGGGGGGGCAGTTGCGTGTACGGACAACTGCGGGATGGGGCGACTGGGATCGACGATCCCATTGTCGTTCTTGGTCCTGATCAAACCTTCGCTGACATCAGCCTCCATGGCGGGCCGTGGGTGGTTCAGCGAACGATCGACCTGGCAGTGCGGCATGGGTTCGTCGAGCACACGGACACCGCGACGATCGACGCCGCCAACGAGTTGGAACGTGAAGTGATGTCTGCCGTGCCCACGGCTCGAACGGAACTGGCGCTTCAAGCTTTGCTCGCCCAACCCGCCAACTGGGTGAAGCTGCGGCACGAGCCAAACCCCGCGGCCCTTCAGCGGGCGCTTGACGACGTTGCCCTAAGTCACCTGTTGCGCGTCCCGCGCGTCGCGATCGTCGGCCCGGCCAACGCGGGGAAGTCGACGCTCGCCAATCAGTTGTTCGGCGTCGAGCGCTCCATCACCGCCGATTTGGCCGGCACCACGCGCGACTGGGTCGGTGAGATCGCCGACATCAACGGCCTGGCCGTCATGCTGATCGACACGCCCGGCCTGCGACGTACCGCCGACCGCATCGAACAGCGGGCGATCGAACTGGCCACGCCGCAGATGGAGACCGCCGACCTCGTCATCGTCGTGCTCGACGCATCGCGGCCGCTGGAACCGGAACAGTCGGACATCCTGAATCGCTACCCAGCGGCGATTGTCGTGCTGAACAAATCCGATTTGCAACATGACTGGTACGACCGCGTCCCTATCACCGTCGCCACGCGAGCCACCACCGGCGACGGCATTGCCGAGTTGCGGCTGACGATCGTCCGCCGATTTGCTTGCGATGCGATCGATCTCACGCTTCCACGTTGCTGGACCGCGCGACAGCGAGCGGTTGTGACGCGATCGCTTGGCGACCCATTGCACCTAGGGCAACTGTGGTAGGGCGGGCTATACTCCCGGCCATGGTAAGCACATCGTATATCGCCACGCCGGGCAAAAAGATCGACCTCGCAAACTCGCCAACGAAGAACAGGACCGACTTCCCCAACAAGGACGCCGCCGCCGCCGATACGGAGGCGCATCTGAAGAAGCTGCGCGACCTGCAGGAACACCTGTACGCCGAGTCAAAGCAGGCGCTGCTGGTCATCTTCCAAGCCATGGATGCCGGCGGTAAGGACGGCGCCATTCGCACCGTCTTCACCGGCGTCAACCCACAAGGCTGCGGCGTGACGTCGTTCAAGGTCCCCAGCACGCTCGAGCGGTCCCACGACTTCCTCTGGCGCCACCACCTCGCCTGCCCGGCCGCCGGGATGATCGGCATCCATAACCGCTCGCACTACGAAACCGTGCTGGTCGAGCGCGTGCACTCCATCGTGCCGGAGAAGGTCTGGTCGGCGCGGTACGACCAGATCAACGCCTTCGAGCAGATGCTGACGGCGTCAGGCACCACCATTTTGAAATTCTTCCTGCACATCTCCAAGGACGAGCAGAAGGAACACCTGCAGAGCCGGCTGGACAAACCGGACAAACACTGGAAGTTCAACATCGGCGACCTGGCCGAACGGAAGCTGTGGGACGAATATCAACTGGCCTACCAGGACGCGATCGAACGCTGTTCGACGAGCCACGCGCCGTGGTACATCGTGCCGTCCGACCAGAAGTGGTACCGCAACAACGTGGTGTCGCGCGTGATCGCCGAGACGCTGGAAAAGATGGCCCCGAAGTTCCCGGTAGTGGAGGAGGATTTGTCGAAGGTGGTAATTGAGTAACGGAACTTCTGAACACGCGCTCCGGTCCCTCTCCCGGTACTCCGGGAGAGGCTAGGTGAGGGTGATTTGTTCCTGCCGAGCCGTCTGCAGTTGGAAATCACCCTCACCTGGCCTCTCCAAAGAGTGCATGGGAGAGGGACCGGACTCATGCACGGGCATCTCTTCTCCTGTTGGACGTTGGTAATTACCGAATCTCTTCATCGATTGTCATTCTCAGTCGTAGTCCTTCAACCGCTCTGGACGCACCGGGAAAGGGGCGGTGCGAAGGTTTGCCTTCGTCCCGCAATTCCATCCGCACATGAAACGTCTCATAACCCCGCTTGTCGCTTCATCTTCCCGTTCTTGACACCCCCGTATCCCGGTTTTACCCTTATTCGATAGAGGGCTGCGCATGATGTGCGGCCCGTGCGGAGAGACGGTTCGCCACCGATAGCGCCCCCGGCGGATCGACAACTCGACATCCAGACAAGTGGACGCTCGCGCGATGCCTCGCGTGAACCGTCCCGGCACCTTTGGAGGCAGCCCCATGATGCGTTCGCATCGGTCCGTCGCGCGTCTCGCCCTCGTTGCTTCACTATCCCTTCCGTTGATCGGCCTGCCACCCGTTATGGCGCAGGACACCGGCGCGCCCGCGGCCGCGGTCGAGGTGCCGGCGGAACTGCAGACGGCCGTCGAGAACTACTGGCACTACGGCAAGATCGCCCGCTACGACCTGCAGAGCGCCGAAGCGCAGAAGATCACCGGCGCTGGCGCCGAGCCCGCTGTCGTGCTGGCCGCCTTCGAGAAGACCGCCGCCGGTCGAAACGATGATTTGAACAACTGGGTGCTGCGCTGGCAGGGCATCGCCGAGTCGGCCGACAGTGCCAAGCAGATCTACCAGCTGCTGCAACAGGGCCGCGCCACGCGTCGCGCCGACCAGAACTACGTCGAAACGCAGATCCAGCGCCTCGGCACCAACGAGCGCGCCTACATCCTGGCCGTCGGCCAACTGCGCGAGAGCGGTGAGCTGGCCGTGCCACTGATGATCTCGTACCTGCAGAACCCCCAGCGGGCCGAGCTGCACGCGCCGATCCGCCGGGCGCTGCGCGACATGGGTCGCGTCGCGTTGAACCCGCTGGTGGCGGCGACGGAGATGAAGCGTGACACGAACACGCTGCTGACGGTCATCAGCGTGCTGGCCGACATCGGCTACGACGCGCCGGTGCCGTACCTGGCCCGGCTGACCGAGTCGCGGGAGGTTACGCCGTCCGTATCGCAGGCCGCCCGTCAGGCCTTGGGCCGGCTGGGCGCGTCGCAGGGCGTGAAGGCGACCGACGCGTACTTCGATCTGGCCGAGCGCTTGTACTACGGCCGCAGCGCACTGTCGGTCGACCAGCAGGTGCCGACCGCGTACGTGTGGTTCTGGGATGAAGAGAAGGGCCTGACCAAGCGTGACGTGCCGCCGGCGATCTTCGGGCCGGTGATGGCGATGCGGGCGGCCGAGTATGCGATGAAGCTGGGCCAAAGCCGTGGCGACGCGCTGAGCCTCTGGCTCGCCGCCGACTACAAGCGCGAGGCCGCGCTGCCGGAAGGGGCCAGCGACCCCACGCGGCCGGAGAACTTCCCGTCGGCCCATTACTTCGGTGTGAGCTCGGGCGCATCGCACCTGTACACCACGCTGGAACGCGCGTTGCGCGATAACGACTCGGCCGTCGCCGTCAGCACGATCAAGTCGCTCGGCGAGATCGTCGGTGCCGCCAGCCTGCCGCAGGATTCGGCGGCGCCATTGGTGAGCGCGATGCGCTTCCCCGACCGCCGGGTGCGCTACGAGGCCGCGTTCGCGTTGGCCGAGGCCAACCCGCCGCAGTCGTTCACGGGTTCGGAGCGCGTCGTGCCCCTGCTGGCCGAGGCGATCTCGCAGACCGGTGGCAGCAACGTCGTCGTCCTGGCGCCGCGCGGCGGCGAGGGTGACGAGGAACTGAACAGGCTGATCGAATCGATCAAGGGCACCGGCGTGGGCGCCGTGGGTGGGGCGACGGCTCAGGAAGCCGTGAACGCCGCGGCCCAGTTGCCGGCGGTCGACGCGATCGTGGTGTCGGAGAAGGCGCCGGCCGGTGAGATCGAGGCGTTGAACGCGCTGGTGCGGGGCAACGCCCGGCTGGAGCGCACGCCGCGCATCGTGATCGTCGGTTCGGGCGCGTCCCGCTTCGTCGAGGCCGCCGCCACCGATCCACTGCTGTCGACCGTGAACTCGCCCAGCGGCGGGACGATCAAGGCCCAGCTGGAGAGCGCCCGCACGAAGGCCGGCTCGCTTCCGCTGGATGACGCGATGGCCGCCGAGTACGCGTTGAAGGCCGCGAGCCTGCTGCAGAGCCTGGCGGGTCGCGCGAGCGCGTACGACCTGCTGGTGGCCGAGGGCGCACTGACGGCCGCGTTGAACGACGCCCGGCCCGAGATCGTGAAGGCCGCCGGCGCGGTGCTGGCAACGCTGGACTCGGCCCGCGTGCAACCGGCGCTGCTGGAGGCGGCGAGCAAGGAACAGGCTGCCGACGATGTGAAGATCAGCCTGTACCAGAGCCTGGCCAAGCACGCCAAGCAGTTCGGCGACCGCCTGAGCGGCGACCAGCACGCCACGCTGGAGCAAGCCGTCGAGAATGGCCAGAACCTCGACGTCCGCGCCGCCGCCGCCGAGGCCCGCGGGGCGCTCGACCTGCCCGCGGATCAGGCGAAGACCCTGATTCTGAAGGGGTCGCAGACGTAGTCGCTGGCCGGCGACGTTCAATCGATCGAAATACGAAAAGAGCCGTGGGTTTTACCCACGGCTCTTTTCGTTTGGTCAGGCTGATCACGCTTGCGAGCGGACGGCTTCACGTAGCATGGGCGTACTGCCCATGATCGTAGGATGGAATGGCGACGCAATTCGTGGCAACCCGTTTCGACCAAGCAGCCATGAAGAACCACGTCTGACCTCATAGCGGTCATGGGCGAGACGCGGCTCTGTTGAAAAGAGGGTTGAACGCCAAGACGCCAAGGACGCCAAGCGGAGCTACGCCGAGAGAATCCTCTTCTCTCTTCTTTCCTACCTTGGCGTTCTTGGCGTCTTGGCGTTCAACAACGAATGTTTTCCACAGAGCCCCGAGACGCCCATGGTATTTTGGCGAGGCGTACCGCGAAGCGGCTCGCATGCATCCGCGGAATCCCGCGACGGGTTCGTGCAGTCCCTCGTCGGACGCACCGAGCGCAGGCGCTCCGACGCGACTGCCCAAGCAGTGTGTGGAAATGCTTCACGGGCGGAGGCCCGCGTCATGGCAGTCGCGTCCAAGTACTGACGCCAGGGGCGGGCCGCCCATGGTGCGGGCGAACATGCCCGACGGACGGCGTCAGGTGAACGTTGGTGGTTTGGACGTCGTTCTACTTCTTCTTGGCCGCTGGTCCGTTCACCGCCTGCACGGCGCCGACGATCGCGCCCACGGCACCGGCGGTGGCGTTGACGACGGTGTCGGTCACGCTGGTGACGGTAGCCGCGACAGACCGCGACTTCGTCTTGAGCTTCGCGGGGGCCTTCTTGGCGGACTTCATCGCCGTGGTCGCCAGTGAGGTCACCTGCTTCTTCACCTTGGTCGCCGAGACGGCGAGGGACTTGGTGGCGGTGGGCTTGCTGGTCTTCTTCGTCGTCTTCTTCGACTGCTTCGCCACGATCTTCGGTGGCGCGGGCTTCTTGCCGGTGGTCTTCTTCGTGGTCTTCTTGGTCAACTTCGTCTTGCTCGCGGAACTCGTCGCTTTGGCCAATGCTGCTCCTGTTAGTTAGAGCGCATTAGACCAAAGTAGCGGAAATTACCGCAAAACTCGCGACGCTCGCGACATGCGCGCGAGGGTAGGTGATCCCGACCGGTGACGCTCGAGTTGAGGGTGATTTTCCCAGATACGAACGCGCCTACCACTCGATGTTTTCCAGATGCCGTTGGATCTCCCCAGCACTGCTGAACCGTTCGAGGATCAGCGAATCCTTCAGTCCACGGATGATATCCTTCACGACCTTTGGCTGCTCGCCGTACCGGCTGCGGCCACCGACGATCGTGTGGAAGACCTGGATCAGGTTCAGCACGTCCTTGCGAATCTTGGCGCGCGTCGGTTTGCCTAAGTCGAAGAAGTCGAGCAGTTTCACCTCAAAGCCGATGCCCTGCCGGCGGATCATGACGTTGTCGTCGTGGATGTCGCCGTGGTACTCGCCGCGCGCGTGGATGGGGGCGATGCCCTTGGCCAGGTTGTACAGGACGTGCAGCGCCTCGAAGGTGGTCAACCGGCCGTCAGGTTGATCCTTCAGGAACGCCGACAGCTTCTGGCCTTCCACCAGTTCGCTGATGACGACCATGACTTTGGCGCGCTTCACGATCACCAGTTCCTGGTGATGGTACTGCATCAGGATCGGGCAGTGCCGCAGCGCGTCGAGCTTGCGGGCGTAGGCGATGGCGGCCTTGCCGGTGGGGTCGCGGTGGGGGTAATAGAACTTGGCGGCCCGGCGGATGCCGGTGGCACGCTCGCGGATGCAGTAGACCTCCCCCTCCCAACCACCCCCTAAGGGCGAGTCGATGTCGTACTTCCCCGCGACCGATCGGCCGGGTTCGAAGTCGAAGCGTTTGACCTTGCCGGGCCGGTACATGATGGGCCGGATCATGGTGCCCCGACGCGGGGGCGTCAACCGGTGATTCGGCGTTCGGCCAGCATTCCAGCCACCTGCACCACCGCCAGCAGCCAGCCGGTGTACAAGAAGGTGTAGAAGGCCGCATAACCGGCACTCTTTAGCAGGTTTCCGCGACATTTCCGCCCCCGCAGCAGCACCAACCGCAGAGCCCGGTAGAACATCCAGAATACCGCCGTGAGCACCACCGCGAAGACAGGCAGGAACAGGCTTACCAGCAGAGTCAGCAGGGCGACGAGCAGGACGCTCACAACGATCCAGATCACCAGCGCGACGATGCCGCCGATGCAGCCCTCATCAACCTCCAGAGCTGCGGGAAAATCCGTTGCCATGTCGAAGTTGCTCGGCGACTCATCGGGCATCCACCGGCCTGGATCGAACTTTGCAGACGCCTCGGTCTCCCGTTTGACCCGCGCGCCGGTGTAGAGGCCGACGGTCAGGAACACCATCAGACAAACGGACACCGCGGCCAGGAAGATCTCCGTCTCCACGAACGGCGATGCGTTCAGGACGAGGAAAAGCATCGAGCAGACACCGGAGGTCATCCCGGCGACGAGCATGGCGCGGCCGGTGGTCCAGACGGGAAACCGGGGTCGCTGCCGCCATGTCTTAAGCCTTGCCCTTAACGGTACTTTGGCGACCCGATTCATGCCGGCAATGTAGCCATCGTTGCGCCCTAGCATAGGAAAGAATCACATGGCGTTTATAACGCCACGGTCCATCCGGATCGCTACAATTCCATCGTGGAATGGATCAAGACCATAACCGGCCGAATCGTCACCGGCGGCATCGCGCTGGCGGCGGTGGCAGGGGGGATCAGCTGGTGGCAGATGGACCCGGCGACGCGCGAGGCGGTCGTCGACAACACCGCGCGTGGCGCGGCGTGGTTCGTGCTGGTGTTGATGATTCCCTGGTTGATGTTCTGGCTCGTCAGCCGCGTGGCGCAGTTCGACAGCAACGCCGCCGGCGCGGCGTTGGTCGCGGGACTCACACTGCTGGAGGCCGTCGCGCTCGGCGCGTTGTTCGGCTTCACCGACCACTCGCCCGCGGGGTGGGGCCTTTTCGCGGCGGCGGTTTGCGTCGCGGGCGTTTACAATGTCTTCACGTGCGATTGGATCGCGGAGAAGATGGGATAGTGACTTTCACATAGCCCCCGGCTTGCCGGTGGTCTTCTGTTCGAACGGAAGAGAAGACCACCGGCAAGCCGGGGGCTATGTGTGGGGCAAAAAACAGGGGCATGAACGATGACGAACGTGCACGCGGGACAACGCGTTGGTGAATACATCCTGAACGAACGCCTCGGTAGCGGCGCGTTCGGGCAGGTGTGGCGCGCGCACCACCACGTGTGGACCGACCAGTTCGTCGCCATCAAGTTCCCCACGGAACCGCAGTACCTGCGCGAGTTGCAGCGGGAAGGGTCGGCGCTGCACGGCTTGATTCATCCCAACATCGTCAAGGCCGTCGCGTTCGACCCGTTCGCCGACCCGGCGTACCTCGTCATGGAGTACGTGCCCGGCAGCAACCTGCGCGTGCCCGTGAAGAACCGCTCCCTGACGGCCGACGACACGATCGCAATCCTGCGGCAGGTGCTGGGGGGGCTGGCGTTCGCCCACAGCCGTGGGTTGGTGCATCGCGACGTGAAGCCCGAAAACATCCTGATCCACAGCCAGGTGGAAACCTCCGGTTACAGTGCGGATGGCCTGGTGAAGGTAACCGACTTCGGCCTGGGCCAGGCGACGCAGACGACCGCGACGCAGTCGGTGGCGTTCTCCGCCTCGCTGAACTCGCAGGCGGGCCGCGATCTGGCGGGCACGCTGGATTACATGTCGCCGGAACAGCGGTCCGGTGGCATCGTCGATGCCCGGGCCGACCTGTACGCGTGCGGCGTCGTGCTGTACGAGATGCTGACCGGTGAACGGCCCGCTGGCACCGATCTGCCGAGCGATCTGAACCCCGACGTGCCGCGGCATCTGGACGAAGTATTTCGGCGGTCGTACGCACGGCTCGACAAGCGGTTCACCTCGGCCGACGAGATGGCCACGGCGCTGCTGGCGCCATCGACCGCTGTCGCGGTCCGCGATTCGCTGCCGATGGCACGGTTGCACGGGTGTCCGCAGTGCCGGCAACCGACTGATCCGGACGACCAGTTCTGCATGTCGTGCGGCACGCAGTTGGTGGCAGTCGTGCGGCGATGTGCCGCGTGTGGTGGGTACCCGCATCCGAGCGATCAGTTCTGCATCGGGTGCGGTCATGATTTGACGGGCCGATCCCGTCAGGCTGTGAGGGCAACCTAATGGACCCGTTCATCATCCTCCTGCTAGTGTTCGCCTTCCTGGCGGCGGCGTTCTGTTTTACGCTTTGGGCGACGGTGTGGGTCGTGAAGCTGGCGATCAACTTCGTCGCGATGATCTTGCGCGGCGTGTGGCAACTGGGCGTTGCCAGCACGCCGCCGTCACCGCAGTTCGGCCCACCGGTCGTTCGACCAATGCGCGTGCTGACCCGCCGCTGCGCCAATCGCCAGTGCGGCACGGCGCTCCCGTCGGCGGCACGGTTCTGCACGCGCTGCGGCTCGTCAACCAGCGGCTCGTTCCGGCAGGTGGCGTAAACGGTCCCGTCGGCTATAACACGGGGCATGTCCACGCTGAACTACCTGTTCGCCGTAACCGGTTGGACGTGGCTGGCGATCGCGATCGCCAGCGCCGCGGTGATCAGGATGCGCCGCGCGCGTTAATGAAGAACGATTGAACCGCCAAGGACGCCAAGTAGGAAGAGAAGAAGAGCGTCCTTGGCAGTTGGAAATTTTCTTCGATCAGGATGAGTAGCCAGTAGAACGGAGTCTACCGTAGCCCATGCGATCCAGCCCTGACCCATCCGTACATCGATCGCGCGAGCGGCAGATGATTGACCACGTCACCCGCCTGCTCGACGATGATCGACTGCGCATCGATACCGTACGCGGCCGGCGCGCGATTACCGAGTTTGTGAAGGACGTAAAGCAAGGTGACCGCGGCACCGACGTGAAGCGGACGATGACGGACCTGGACAAGCCCGACCGCACGCTGCAGTCGCAGATGCCCCTGGGCGAGTCGATCGACGTGGTGGTGTCGCAGAAGAAGTGGGGCTTCATCAAGACCCCGATGGGCCGGCTGCACGTGGTCTGCGTCTCCCCCACGCGCGATCTGGTGGCCGGTGGATCGCCGGCGCCCATGTCGCGCGGCGACGTGACGAAGGTGCTATCCAGCGTGCCCCCGGCACCGGCGGGCGTGCCGAGCACGGTCGTAATCGTGGCGACCGGTGGCGTGGCGCTGGAGGCCCACGAGATGGCCGACCGCGGCGCCGATCGCACAGTGATCATCGCCGAGCCGAACGACGCCGGTGGCTGGAGCGTGGCGGGCCCGGTCGAGACGAAGGCGCTGGTCGACTTGTTCGACCCGGAACCGGACGACGAAAAGCGCCGCCGGATCGTCGCCGAGATCGAAGCGCCTTCAGCCGACTTGGGCGGGGCGGGCGTGGCGACGGATCGGCTGGCGGGCCGGCTGCAACTGCCGTTGCCGTTCGTCGAGTCGGCACTGAAGGCCTACGCAAAGTCGCACAGCGGCCTGACCGCCAAGCGGTTGGACGGTCGGCTGGTGTTGTTCCGCGAAGGGTCGGTCGCGCCGTCCGCGTCGTCGTCGTCGTCGTCGTCCACCACTGCTGGAGGTTCGGGCATGCCGCTGATCGACAAGATGAAGGCCCTGTTCGCCCGCAAGGGTGAGACGGAGAAGAAGATCGCGTTCCTCGCCGAGCGGCGGGCCGCGCTGTCGCAGCAGCGCGACCGCGCGTACGACGAGATCCACGCCGTCGAAGGCAAGGAATCGGCACTACGGGCCGAGTTCAAGACCGCCCCGAGCGAGGCCGCCAAGCGGCGCGTTACCAGCCATATGCTGCAGCTGCGCAAGGAGCTCGATCGCCGCCAGCAGATGCTGAGCGTCTTCAATCAGCAGATCGACGTGGTCAGCACGCATTTGCACAACCTGGAACTGCTGCAACAGGGCCAGACCGCGAAACTGCCCGACACCGACGAGATTACCACTGACGCCGCCCGCGCCGAGGAGATGCTGGCCGAGCTACAAGCCAGTACGGAGGCCGCCGCCGGCGCCAGCAGCACGATCGCGGGCGGGCTGTCGTCTGAAGAGCAGGCTTTGTTCGAGGAGCTGGAACGCGAGTCCGCCGAGCCCCCGGCGGCCGCGCCGGCGATCGATCGGGAGGTGATGAGCACGATGCCCAAGACGCCAGACCAACCGCCGGCCGAGCAATCACGGCAACCGGCGAAGCGGAGCGAGCCGGAGGCGGGGTAGGGAGAATCCAAAGTCCCAATGACCGACAACTGGCCAAGCACCATATCCCGCACGGAGCGTGAATCGCCGCGGACTGTCATCCCGATGGGAGGCTTGCCGACCTGAGGGATCTCCCAATGGCAGCACGTGCAGCAATCGCGAGATCCCTCAGTCGCCTGAGGCTCCGATCGGGATGACATCCAGTGCTGGGCCGCGATGCTAAGGATTTGTCTTTGAAAGTTAATGATCGTTGGGGCTCGGGAATTTGAACTGGATTTAAACATGGCCCTCATCGACAAGCTGTTCAATCGCCGCAAGACGCTCAGTGAGCTGTCGCCGCAGGAGCTGCGCAAGGAGGAGATCCTGATCGGCAAGCAGCGCGAGAAGCTGTTCAAGCGGGTCGAGCAGATCGCGGGGGAGAAGCAGAAGATCTTCCAGCAGGGCGCGGCACAGAAGTCGCCGGAGTTGCGCAAGGCGCTGGCGCAGGACTTTGAGCTGCGCACGCAGGAACAGCTGATGGTCGCGCGGGAACTGGGGCTGCGCAGCAAGGAGCTGCTGACCGTTAGCCGGCTGCGCATGGTGAAGGAGAACCAGGGGCGCGGCAGCGCGCTGGGGCGGCTGAATCTGACGGACAAGGACGTCGCGCGCATCAGCACGTGGATCGAGGACGACGCCGTGTCACAGGAGATGTACGTCGAGCGGCTCAACGGCCTGCTGGAGCTTGGCGAGCATTCGGACAAGGACGGACTGGCGGCCAGTGGGCTTACGCCAGCGGGGCAGGAATTAATGAACGTCTGGAACGATTTGGACAAGGGCGCGGTCAAGCCGGACGCCGCGTTCGAGGAGGCCGACAAGGCGGTCCGCCGCCGGGCGTCGACGTCGGCGGATGGGGCGATGTGAGATGTCAAATACCGCCGCCAACTGGATCATGCTGCTGGCGGCGACGGCGCTGTCGGTGGCGATCGTCGCGGTAGGGCTGGCGGTCTATTTCCTACTCATCCGATTAACGCCGTTGGGCGTGCGCGTGGGGCGGGTGCTGAGCGGCCTGTGGGCGGCTATCCAGATGAACGGGCGGCAGATGGGGGACAAACTTTCGCAGGGCGCGAAGGTCACCGAAGAATGGGCCGCCGAACAGCGGCGTTTGCGCGACGCCGAGCGTGAGCATGGCTTTCCCGTGCTGCCGGTCGCCAGTGAGGGAGAAGCACGCTGGTTCCGCGTGCGCGGCGTGGTGCGCGAGACCGAACAGGAAGTCGACGTGATGATCGATGCCCAGACCGCCGAGAACGCCTCGGCCAAGGCCACGATCCGCGGCATCCTGGTGACCGATGTGTCGGCCGTCGAACCGGTGGGGCAGTCGTGACGACGCCGACGCCAGAACCGCATCAAGAGCCGAATCTGCACCGGAACAATGCCGCCGAATGGGTGATGTTGGCCGCGATCATGCCGCTGCGGTGGCTGGTGCGGGCGGGGATGCGGCTAAGGAGAGTCTTCAGTCGACCGTGAGGCTTTCAGTAGCGACAATAGAGCGGCTTCATGTTGACGCAGAAGCTCAGCCTCCGATCGACTGCAGGCGTTGTTCGGCGCGGTTGATATAGGCCTCGTACTCGGCGCGATCCTCAGCGTACGGGTCGAACGGCGCCGACTTCACTTCGTTCATGATCTGCTGGTAGACCCGACGAAGCTCCGGCGCGGGAATCTCCTTCGTACGCTCGCGCGTCAGACCGGCGGGATAATGCTTGGCCGTCATCTGATCGTCGGCGTAGTAGCGCAGCAGGATCCGGTAGTTCTGGTCGGCGGCGTTACGGTAGTGGGTGGCGGCGACGGCGAGCAGGTCGGCCTTCTCCTGGCCCGTCTTCGACTGGGCAGCCAGGTAAGCTTCGTCGGCCAGCGACATCTCGCGCAGCGCGATCAGGCCGTCGATGTGCGACTCGTAAGTCGTCTCGCCGGTAGGGTACAGCCGCAGGTGGTCCTCGTACTCGGTGATCGAGTCACCGGCGACGCGGGCGGAGACGGCGTAGGCGTCGAGCGCCTCGGCGATCCGCGCCGCATCGGGCGTCGCGTTGGCCGGCAGCACGATCGATGGGGCTTCCATTTCAATTCGCTCGGTCGGCACCGGCAGCCCGTACGCCATCAGCTCGTTGCGACGGCCACGCTCGCCTTCCGACTCGGCCCACTGCTTCAGCGTAAGGCCTGGGCGGCTGTCGATCACGGTGTCGCTCAGCTGCGCGTGCTTCTGCTTCGACTCGCGCTGTAGCACTTGCGCCTGCTTGTAATAGTTGTACGCCAGCGCCATCGGTGGCACGCCGTAGGGAAAGGGCTGGTACTGCTTCAGGTACTGCAGTTCCGCGCCATCGTTAAACAATCCGGTGTGCCCAGCGCGTGGTTGGCGCGTCGGCGTGATGTAGGCGCTAAGCAGGTTTCCCTGTGCGTCCAGCAGCGTGTCGTGTTCCACCGGACGCCACGCCGGGTCGCTGCGATCCAGGCGTTGCTTCCGTTGATGTTCCGCGGTCTCGGCCCGCATGCGGCGGGTGTAATACTGCTTCTCGGCGGAGTTGCCGAGCTTGTCCGAGTAGACCTGCGCCACCGACGCGGTCAGGTTGATGTTGTCCGGCCGGCCGCGCAGCACGTCCTTGGCGTACTCCAGCGCATCCAGGATCGTGGTGTACTTGTTGGCCAGGCTCGCCATCTGCACGGAGATGTTGTAGGCCTTGTTCCACACCTGGAAGATGTGAACCGTGTCGAACTCCGGCTGAAGCAAACGGATCCACTCGACCTTCGTGTCGAAGTCTTCCAGGTTCTTGTCGGCCTTTTGCGACTCACTGGTCGACCAGAGGAACATGACCAGGGGCCCGCGGAGCCCACCGAGCAGCAGCGCCAGTGAGAAGCTGTTCATCGAGCCCAGCGACGACCGCGACGACCCCGACGCCGTCCCCGGCACCGCGGCCACGCTCAGGCGCTGCCGCATCGCCCAGTCGCGCGTGATGGCGGCGGCCAGGATCGCGACGATCATCACCATGATGATGCCGGCGCGCGCCCGGCTGGTGCGCGTGCGAACCAGATCGACGTCCGACGACGTGGAGGCGGATGATTTAAGCGGGGTCGTTGTCATGATGCTTGAGTTAGGGCGCGACTTCCTTGTTTCGGAAGATCACGTACGACAGGACGATCAGCGGCAACCCGAACAGCAGCAGCACCATCAGCCCATCGCCGATCGCGCCCAGCGGAATCCAGATGCCACGTTCGATGTCTTCGGTGACGGCGAAACGGCTGATGTCGGGCAGCACGCTGCTGAGCGCCTGCAGCGCCCGCGACAGCGATTCGACCGTGTTGCTGACCACCTGTGACTCGGCGGCGCCGGTCAGCTTCAGGTCGGTCACCACCTGCCGGCCGATGCCGGGCGTGAGGGCATCGCCCAACTGAAGCACGCCCCAGCGGCCGAGCAGGATCACCACGGTCAGCACGACCGCGATTGGCCACGACAGGAACGTGCTGCAGAAGACCGCGATCGCGACCACCAGGATCGCCAGCAGCCAGAGGATGAACAGGCTCTTGAACAGGTTCAGCGCGAAGCTGCGGTCGGCCTCCACCAGGGCAAGGTTCGTCTCGTTCAGCGAAATCCAGTGGCCGGGCGACGTGACCTTCAGCACCAGGTCGAAATTGCCGCCCGCCATCGCGCTGGCGGGCAGGTTGGCGTAGGCGGTGCGGCCATTTTCCGGGTGGATGACGACCGGGTCGCTCAGCGTGTTGCTCTTGCGATTGAACACCTGCAACTGCAGGTTGGTCATGCCTTCGTCGTTATCGTCGACGCCGGAGCGTTCGATGAACGACCGCACCTCGACGGGCACCTCACCGGTCTCGTCGACCTCTTGATTGCGGTAGCGATAAACGGCCACCGGCGCCACGTCGGCAACGTCGCCGCGAAGTTGTTGGCCGTGGTTGCCCATGCGGCCACGGAACGAGATCGGCAACGCATCGGGCGAGGCGGGAACGGACGGATATTCCAAGGCAAACAGCTTGTCGGGCGACGGGCTGGCGTATCCCAGTTGCGCCGCACCAACGCGCGTGCCGTACTCGTAACCGGGCACCGCGCCGCGCAGGCCGATGTGGAACCGCACCGGCGAGCCGTCGACCGACGTCTTGCGGATGGCTGCCAGGTTCGCAGGCGTCAGCTCGATGGCGACGGGCGACACCTCGTTGGGCGCGACCTCGATCGGTCGACCGCCGTTGATTTCGTTGGATGGAACGAGCGTAAAGAAGTCGCGATCCAGCACCTCAACGAACACCGCCGGTCGGCGGGCGTCCGGTGGCGCGTCGGGTTCCATGCCGGGCAGGTACGGAATGCGGACCGACTGCGTCGTCGGCGCCGTGGCGGGCATCGCCGAGGCGTCCTCGGTCGCGGTTTCACCCTTGGTCGGGCGCACCTCGACCAGCGCCACGAACCGCATCGGGGGCAATCCGTCCGCAGCCTCGACGGTGACGGGAAGGTCGTCGGCGGGCACCTCGAACGGAATCGCGATGCTCTGTTCGGACGCGCCGCTGGTGAACCGAACGCCGGTGTCCTCACCCGGTAGGCGCGAGTAGAAGTTCAGGTCCTGCGGGCGGTAGAACTCCTTGGCGTTCAGCAGGCCGGCCGACACGTAATGTTCGAGCGTTGGCCGCAGCGCCGGGTCGACTTCACCGGCCTCAAGGCGCTGGCTCACCTCACGCTGCATCGTCCACGATCGCAGGTGCAGGTAGCCGTACGTGAAGACGCCCATGATCAGCAGGATGGCCGCCGACACGCAGGCGAAACCGACGACTTTGCCCAGCACGATCTCGAGCCGCGTGGTCGGCTTGGTGACGATCGTGAAGATAACGCGGTTCTCGATTTCCTTCGGCAGGTTCGTGCAGGCCAGGATGATCGCGGTCAGCGTGACCAGCATGCCCGTGGCGAACAGGCAGAACTTGGTCGTCTGGCGAATGGCGTCCAGTTCGTCGACCGGCTTTTGGAATTGCGAGACGAGGATGACGCCGACGATGGCCAGCGGAGTGATCCACAGCACGCGGCGGCGGATTGCGTCGGTAAAGCTGACGCTGGAGACCGCCCAAATGCGCGCGGGTGACAGGCGGAGCAGATCCTTGAAGCCGAAGATCAGCAGGCCCACCACCACGATGCCCGCGGCGACGAGAAGCCCCACGTGACGAAAGAAAAAATCGGACGCGGCGAGAATGCTCGGTTCGCTCGACATGGGAATTAGCGTCTGGTCAATCGTGTCTATGGTCTACGGGGCCAAGTGGCGCACCTGCGCGTTGCTGTAAGTCGAAATCACCCTCACCTAACCTCTCCCGGCGCATGCGGGAGAGGAACCGGAGCGGCAACCGCCGACTCGAGCAACATTACGTGTCGCTGCTGGTGTACGAACCACCGGCAGCGGTCTTCTCGCGGACGATGCGCATGAACAGGTCTTCCAGCGTGGTCGTCGGGTGCGTGACCGTCGCCTCACCATGACCCATTCGGCGGATGAACTCCTGCACCTCGATGATCTGGCTCGGCGTCAGGCCGCTGGCCTCAATCTGCGTCACGTCCTTCACCTGCACGAGGTCCTTCACCTGCCCCAGCGTCTGCATCTTCCCGCGGAACAAAATCGTGATGCGGTCGCAGACGTCCTGCACGTCGGCCAGCAAGTGGCTGCACAGCAGCACCGTCTTGCCCTGTGCCTTCAGCGAAAGGATCAGGTCCTTCATCTCGCGCGTGCCGATCGGGTCGAGGCCCGTCGTCGGCTCGTCGAGCAAGATAAGGTCAGGGTTGTTAATAAGCGCCTGTGCCAGACCGATTCGGCGAGCCATGCCCTTGCTGTACTCGCGCAGCTTGCGCTTGCGAGCCTTGGCGTCCAAACCGACGGTGTCCAGCAGTGCCGGCACGCGCTTTTTGAGTTCACGGCGCGGGATTTTGAACAGCCGGCCGTAGAAGTGCAGCGTTTCCTCACCGTTCAGGAAGCGGTACAGGTACGACTCTTCGGGCAGGAAGCCGATGCGCTCGTTGATCTCCGTGCTGCCGGCCGAGTGACCCAGCACCGCGGCGCGGCCGCGCGACGGGAAGATCAGGCCCAGCAGCAGTTTAATGGTGGTGGACTTGCCCGAACCGTTGGGGCCCAGCAGGCCGAAGACTTCACCACGGTTGACGGTGAGGGACAGGTCGTCGAGCGCCCGCACCTTATCCCGGCCCCAGAAGTCCTTGTAGACCTTGGTCAGGTTGGCGGTGTAGATCGCCGACGCCGCGATGTCCGACTCCGAAACCGGGGTCGATGCGTTCACGCTTTCGGGAGCGGTTGCTGTGGTCATGCGAGAGGTCGTGGGAGACGTGGTCTACGCTCAGGCCGGGCTCCGCAGCCCGAGCCTCCAAGGGACGACATGCGCCGCCCGGGCGAAAGTCGCAGGCGAAGTGCATCGCGCACGACACCGGCGAGGCCCGAGGTCGAGCCGCGAGGAACAGGAGCGCAGAAGTGAACGGCAGCGCTCTATTCGATCGCGGATCAACGCGACGACGCGCCTCGTCTTAGCGGCCCATCGGCTTGGCGACGCGCGGCTTCGAACGAATGCGACGGCGACGCTTTTCGCTGGGCTTCTCGTAATAGGCGACGCGCTTGATGTCCTTCGTCAGGCCCTCTTTTTCACAGGCCTTCTTGAAACGACGAAGCATTTGCTCGGCGGTCTCACCGCCGCGGCTCTTGATCTTGATCATTCGGTACCTCTGGCAATCCTGCGCACCACTCGAACGGCCAAGGATGCGTCCCGATGGACGCCGGCTGAGTGGAAAAAATCGCCGACGGACTTTTGCCCCGTCGGCGGAAGGGTTAGTGTACCTTAGATCGTCTCGTACGCAATACCCAGAGCAACCCGCGCAAATGTCGCTGCAACAGACCATTACTATACGCGTGCGTTATCCGGAAGTTGACGGCATGGGCTACCTGCACCACAGCCGCTACCTCCAATATTTCGAGATGGGCCGGGTCGAGCTGCTGCGCCAGATGGGCGTCAGCTACGCCGACCTCGAGAAGACCGGCGTCTTCTTCGTCGTCGTCAAGGCCGCCCTTAACTATCGCGCCCCCGCCCGTTACGATGACGAGCTGCACCTAACCACCAAGCTCGTGAAGCAGACCCATGTGCGGTACGATCATGCCTACGAGGTTCGCCGGAGCGACACGTTGATCTGCGAGGGTACCACGACGATCGCCTGCGTCGACCGCGAGGGGCAACTTCAGGGCATTCCCGAGATCCTTACGGTCGCCAGGGTAGATTAAACCGCTTAAGTGCCGCTATAGTCAGGGGTTCATCCGCGGACCGATCCGCAGGATGAGCCAAATGTGTTCTGGAGGTGTGCCATCGCGACGATCGAGACCAAAGTGACGAAACCGAACAGCATGGACGCCGCCAGGCAGTTCGCCATTGAAGGTGCCCGCCTGGCCGCCAACACGCGCTGCGAGGACGTGGTCGTGCTGGACGTGAGCGCGATCTCCCCGATCACCGACTTCCTCATCCTCGGCACCGGCAGCAGTTCCCGGCAGATGCAGACCGTTTGTCAGGAGATCGAAGAACTGGGTGAGCCGCGCGGCTTCAAAGCGTTGAACCAGTCCGGCTTGGAAGGGGAAAGCTGGATGGTGCAGGACTTCTTCCAGGTCGTCGTCCACCTGTTCAACCGCGAGGCCCGCGGATACTACGATCTGGACGGCCTCTGGGGCGACGCCAAGAAGGTCGAGTGGCAGCAGCCGAAGAAGTAACGCACGCCGTTCATGCATCTGTTGTGGCGACGCCTGTGATCGCCCATTTGATTTGATCACTATCACATAGCGTGTCGCGCCATCCGTTGTCCTGGGTATCAACCAGGCTGACATTTTGAGCGATTCCTCTGGCGGCGGCATCGGTCCACATCGCACCTTCGCAAAGTGGCTCGTTTCCCTATGATCGGGCCATGTCTGGTTTTCTCGCATTCTCTTTCGCAGTATCCCGACGTTTGCTTCTGTTGCTCGCGGCGCTGCTCCTGCTTGCGGGCACCGGTTGCTCGCGCTTCGATGTGCTGAACGCGACCGTGCCGTCCTGGGGATACCGGCAAAACAACGGCATCTCGTACGGTCAGGCGGCCCGGCAGAAGTTGGACGTTTACCAGCCCGGCAGCCAAAAAAAGGGCGCGCCGATCGTCGTCTTCTTCTATGGCGGGGGTTGGCAGAACGGTCAGCGGACGGATTACCGCTTCGTGGCCGAGGCGTTCACGTCGTACGGGTACGTGACGGTCATTCCCGATTATCGCTTGTATCCGGAGGTGACGTTCCCGGCGTTCGTGGTCGACGGCGCGATGGCGCTGCGGTGGGTGCAGGAGAACGCCGCTCGGTTCGACGCCGACCCGAGCCGCATCTTTCTCGTCGGTCACTCGGCGGGCGCGCACATCGCGGCGTTGTTGATGTACGACGAGTCGTACCTGAACGACGTCGGCTTCGACCGCGCCGCGCTACGGGCGACCGCCGGCATCAGTGGGCCGTACGACTTTAAGGCGACCGGCTTTTACGAGCAGATCTTCCCGCAACAGGACGACCCCCAGACCCGGCGGGACTTCAACCCGATCTATTACGTCGACGGCTCCGAGCCGCCCATGCTGATGCTGCAGGGGACCGACGACAAGCTGGTCGAACAGGGAAACGCAATACGGCTGGCGAAGCGCGTGCGCGCCCAGGGCGGCCAGGCCCGGCACCTGCGGTTCCGCGGTGGCAACCATTCCGACACCGTGCTCTCGCTCGCCTGGAGCTTCCGCTGGCTGACCCCGTCGCTGCGGTACATCACGACCTTCTTCCGCGAGCACGATCCGGCGGTGGTGCAGGGGGCCCGTTAGGCGTGCTGTTGCAGCACACACGGCGAAATCCTAGTCTCGACGGCCTTCACGTTCCCTTGGTAGAGACTGGTGACCCTATCGGTGGCGAACAACTCGGTTATTCGCCACCGATACGCGTTTTGAGGAACCCGATTTATGGCCCGTCCGCTCGGCGTCTGGTCTGCGCTATCCCGGCATGATGCTGATGGGCTTGTACGGCAGGTTCATCGCGTTCAGCAGGATGCCAAGGCACAGCCAGAACCCCGCCGCCATGGCTTCGCCGACGATCAGGCCCAACGCCACCGGTTTGCCCGCGCTGTACATTCCTGCGCCACCGAAGCGCACCACCAGCGACTTCAGCGCCCAGCCGATCATAATGCTGAACCATAGGTGGGCACCGGGATAGGTGTTGATCATCAAGAAGCCTATCGGGTGCAGCGGCCAACCGGTGAAGCGGAGCCGCAGGAAGCTCAGGATGCCGGTGAAGATGAACCCGAAGGTCATGTGCGCCAGCGGGCTGTGGTTCATGTAATACTGCTGGCGGTCGTACTGCACGGTCGGCTCGACGATCATCCAGCGGGGGTTGTCGCGTGCGCCCCATTCGTTGATCGGGTCGATCGATGGCGTGCTGAGCGTGGCGGAGTAGGTGTATTCGACGATCAACAGCGACGCGAAGCTGATGACGTACCCCACAATCAACGCTAGCGCCAAACATGCCAGGAAGCGCCGGCCCTGGCCGGACTTTGGCGACGGGTCGATCGTTTGGTCGGCCATGCGCAGCGCGTGCAGGCCGTAGACGCTGGAGACCTCGCGGAAGTCGTAGTGCACGCTCTGAAGCATGGCAGCGTGGTAGTAGGTCTCCATCGAGACCGGCATCTTCACACCGTACGCCGCCAGCAGGCCGAACGGTTTATAAATCGGCACCTGAAGCTGACCGTGGACCAGACCCACCTCGGCGATGATGCGCGCGATCATCACGAACAGGAACAGCAGCAGCATCACCATCACGACCGCGCCACCGAGGCCCGCTCCGGCCAGCACGAGCCAGCCGATCATGATGACGACGCACGAGATCAACGCCCAGGCCGTCTTGCGGTACGACAGGTAGACGCCTTCGGGCTCGCCGTCGCGCTGGCCTCGAACCGCCTGCTTGGCGACCATCATCCAATGGTGCCGCCCGATCCATGCCGTCGCGACGGCGAACGCGATTAGGCCACCGAGGTGTTGGTCGCCTTGCCCCGGCGTGCTGGCGTCGCCGGCGAACGAACCGCGCATCATCTTGAAGACCTGGAACAGCAGGAAGAACGCCCACAGACTGAACGCGACCGATGACGACAGGAAATACGTAACTCCGACCACCGTGAAGAAGATGGCGGCGTCCTTCACCTTCTGATCCATGTACGCGAACGGCGGCTCAGTGAAAATTCGGGAAAAGTCGTAATAAGTCCAAATAGTAGGGAAGAATTCCGGAAAATACTTCGCCAAGCCGTTCCAGCCGTGCAGCAAGAAGACGCAGCCAAACGCGATCCAGAACCCGCGTGACCTGAAGGTCGAGTTCAGCCACTGCCCCCGGCGGGGCGTCTCGATCATCGCTAGCTGAATCTGGGCAAGCGGGAAGGGCAGCCGCTCGTTGTCGACCCATTGCCTGCGGACGATCAGCATCAGGCACATCACCGCGCCGTACATTGCCGCCAAGAAAATGCCCCACGTGATCGCAGGGCGAATCCATGCGGTCAGCGGGATCGGGCCCTCCTGAATCCAGCGGGCATGAAACCCCGTGACCACCGGATCGTTGCTCCACGTCCGACGGTCGTCGGACGAGAACTGCGGCCACAGCCAGTCGGGCAGGTTGAGGCTGAGAAAGATGCTGCGAAACTCCGAGTGCGACCGCGATTGCCACAACGGCCCCGTAAGCGACGACGGCAGATAGCGCATCAGCCCGCCACCCGGCAGGCAGCAGGCGATCAGCATCATCGACAGCGCGACGCACAACTCACCCGAGTGAAACGCCCATCTGGGTCGCCATCGCGAAAGCGGACCATTCACGCCGAGCACGAACAGGAACGTCAGCAGAACCACGCCCAGCGGCAGGTTGTTGCCCACCAGCAGCGTGTTGCGCATCGCGTAGTCGTTGTAGGCCGTCAGCCCACAGATCACGCTCGTGCCGGCCAACCCCAGCAAGACGCTTCGAAAATTGACCGCCGGCCGAACGACCGGTGGTGGGGAAATGGGTAGTTCCTGCACGCGGCGGATCGTACTGTCGGGGTTGGCGACGTGTCTATATGTGACGTGAGTGCGGGAGGCGGAAGGAAGCGGATGAACCGTAGAAACGCGGTTCAACGTTCTTCCGATCACCCCGACCGCTGGCACCGCGGGCAGAAGTGCGTCGATCGCCCGCCCAGCACGATGCGTTCGATCGTCGTTCGGCATCCCTGGCAGGCTTCGCCCGCGCGATCGTAGACGCGGTGCAGGCGCTGGAAGTCGCCCTTGTTGCCGTCGGCGTCGACGTAGTCGCGCAGGCTGCTGCCGCGGCTGCGAATGGCCCGGCGGAGGACGGTCTTGATGGCGCGGTTCAACTTCATCACCTGTGCCGGTGACACCTCGCACGCCGGCAGTAGCGGGTGAATGCCCGACGCGTGCAGCGCTTCGTCTACATAGATATTGCCAAGGCCCGCGATCAATCGCTGGTCGAGCAGCGCCACCTTGATCGCCCGCTTGGTCTTGCGCAACTGCACCGCCAGTTGCGCCGGCCGTAGGTCGAGCGGTTCGGGGCCCATCAGATCATCGCCCATCGCGGCGCCAAGCCACCACAGCCCACCGAACCGCCGTGGGTCGCGAAATCGGATGTCGAAGTTGGGAAGTTTGAATGCCACGTGCGTATGCTTCAGCAGTGGCGCGTCAGGCGGGTCGATCGTCAGTCGGCCCGTCATGCCCAGGTGAACGTAAAACCGCTCGGCCGTGGTCACCGTGAAGATGATTCGCTTGCCCCGGCGATCGATCGACTCAATACGTCGGCCGAGCAATTTCGACCGGAGGTCGACCTCAGGTGGGGTTATGACGTCTGCCCGGTGGATGAGCACGTCATTGATCGTCTGCCCGACCGCCCGTGGACGAAGCGTGGTGACGACGGTCTGGACTTCCGGCAGCTCGGGCATTTGCAACTTTCCTGTACGGGCGGCGTCTGTTTGTTGGTACTATACAGGGTAGGATCGGGGGCAACGCCAAGGTAAGCCCGTGCGATTCCTCGAGCGTGACCACCAACCGCGCCGCGCACGTTTATGAAGTCGTCCACCCGCTTGCGGGTTCGCTGTTCGATCGTCCCGGACAAGACGAGCGAGCCCGTTCGTTTGAAACCGTCCGATCAGGAACGCGACCGACCAACACGATCAGCCCATCCCCTTTTGGAGCCACAGCATGGAGTCGAAGCTCGGACTGGTTCAACCCGAACAAACGGACCTTGCCACCGACGAACTGGCCGCCATCGAAAAGCTGCAGCGTGGCTACCACGAGATGAAAGCCGAACTCGGCAAGGTGATCGTGGGGCAGGAAGCGGTCATCGAAGAACTGCTGATCGTCCTCTTCTGCCGTGGGCACGCGTTGCTCGTCGGTGTGCCCGGCTTGGCCAAGACGCTGTTGATCAGCACGCTCGCCAAGACGCTGGGCCTGTCGTTTAACCGCATTCAGTTCACGCCTGATTTAATGCCATCCGACATCACCGGCACCGAGGTGATCGAGGAGGACAAGACCACCGGCAGCCGCAGCATGCGCTTCGTGCGCGGGCCGGTCTTCGCCAACTGCATTTTGGCCGACGAGATCAACCGCACGCCCCCCAAGACGCAGGCCGCGCTGCTGGAGGCCATGCAGGAGCACCAGGTGACCGCAGGCGGCAAACTGCACCGCTTGCCGCAACCGTTCTTCGTGCTGGCGACGCAGAACCCGGTCGAGCAGGAGGGCACCTATCCACTGCCTGAAGCGCAGCTGGACCGGTTCATGTTCAACATCAACGTGGGCTACCCCACCGAAGAAGAAGAGTTCCAGATCGTCCGCCTGACCACCGCCGGCCGAAAGGTCGAGCTGAAGCACGTGCTGGGCGCCGACGAAGTGATGACGCTGCAGGAGATCGTGCGCAAGGTGCCGGTCGCCGACCACGTCATCCGGTATGCGTTGCAGTTCAGCCGCCTGACGCGCAAGAGCGAGGGCGGCGTGCCCGACTTCGTCAACGAGTACGTGACTTGGGGTGCCGGCCCGCGTGCATCGCAGAACCTGATCTTGGCCGGCAAGGCCCGGGCGCTGCTGAAGGGTCGCTATCACGTGAGCACGGAAGACATTCGCCAGGTCGCGCTGCCAGTGTTGCGGCATCGCATCGTCACCAACTTCAACGCCGAGGCCGAGGGCGTGAAGCCCGACGTGATCGTGCGAAAGCTCATCGACCACATCCCGCGGCAGCAGTATGAAGAGCTGGATGCGCAGGCGGCGAAGATGATGAAAGGGGCCGGGGTGGCGTGAACCGCGCACTCGACCGAATATGGCCAAATAAGCGATCTCGGCGCGCTGTTTTCATCGTGCTGGTCGTCGCATGTGTCGCTTACGTTGTAATTGTCGAACTGGCACGACGTTCTCGATATAGATCGGTCGACCAAGTGTGGGTTGAGAAGGTCAATAAAGCGCTGTCGCCCGGCACAACGAGGGGGTACGCGGAAGCGTGGCTGCGGCACAACAACATTGAATACTCGTGGGGTGAAACGGATCAGATCAACGGCATCGCACGTGTTGGAGCAGTCTATGGCTTGTCGAAGAAGGACATCGGAATCACATTGCAGTTCGACGAAGGTGGCCAGCGCGTCGAATCACTCAACGTGAAGCCGGTTTATACCGGTTTCTAACGGCGGGGCAGTGGTCAGTTCGAGATAAAGAATGAGCGAAGGCGCAACCGATTATCGCAAGTACCTCGACCCGCGAACGCTCGCGCGCGTGTCGGCGCTCGACCTGCGCGCTCGGCTCATCGTCGAAGGCTTAACCGCCGGCATGCATCGCTCGCCGTATCAGGGAATCTCGGTCGAGTTCGCGCAGCATCGGCCGTACGTGCAGGGGGACGACATTCGTTACCTCGACTGGAAGGTCTTCGGCCGCAACGACAAGTTTTACTTGAAGCAGTACATCGAGGAGACGAACCTCCACCTGATCCTGATCGTCGACGCCAGCGAGAGCATGGGCTACGGCACCGTGAAGACCGACGCCGGCGTCTGGACGAAGTACGACCACGCCACCGCCATCGCGGCTTCCATGGCGTACATGGCGATTCAACAGCAGGACTCAGTGGGGCTGGCGATCTTCGACCAGACGCTGAGCCGTTACTTCAAGCCCAGCAACTCGCCGGCCCAGTGGAAGACGGTCGTCAACGAACTGCAGCAGGTGCCGCGATGGAACAAGACCAGCACGGGCAAGATCCTTGATTCGCTCGCTGAGAAGCTGCACCACCGCAGTGTGATCGTCATCCTGTCCGACTTCTTCGACGACCTGGAAAGCATTAAGACCGGCCTGCGGCATCTGCGCTACAAGAAGCACGAGCTGATGCTCTTCCAGATCCTGGACCCGGCCGAGATCGAGTTCCCGTTTGAAGACGTGACCATGTTCCAAGGCATGGAAGAGGCCGGCCAACTGCTGACCGAACCGCGGGCGCTGCGCGAGAGCTATCTGGAACAGCTGCGCGAGTTTACGGATGGTTTGAAGAAGCTCTGCCGTGGGATGAACATCGACTTCACCCGCATGAACAGCAGCGAGTCGTTGGATGTGGCACTTAGCACGTTCTTGGCGAACCGTGCCGCGACGATGAAGTAGTTCAATGCAGAGGCGCAGAGAAAGGAACGCAGAGTGATGCAAAGAAGAAATGCGTTTGGCAGAAGCCTTCGTGCCCTTTCTGCGCCCTCTGCGTTCTTCCCTCTGCGCTGAATAGATTTGGTTGAATGGTTTTGATGAGCCATCTGCACATCCTCGCTGCCCCGTTCGTCACGCCGGCGTTTGCCGTCGCGGGGCTGGCGTTGGCGGCGATCCCGATCGTCATCCACCTGCTGAACCGTCGGCGGTTTAAGACCGTGCAGTGGGCGGCGATGGACTTCCTGCTGCGCGCGATGAAGAAGAACCGCCGGCGGTTGAAGTTCGAGCAGTGGCTGCTGCTGGCGACGCGGTGCGCGCTCTTCGCGCTGCTGGGCTTAGCCCTGGCCCGACCGACCGGTTGCGAAAACACGACGCTGTCGAAGATCGCGGCGCAGCGGGCGGGCGTTCACGTCATCGTAATTGATAACAGTGGTTCGACCGCATACGAATCGGGCCGCAGTGGGGCGTCCACCAACTTGGCCCGGGCCAAGCAACTGGCGAAAGAACAGATCGACCGTTTGGCCAGCGGCACCGAGGCCGTCGCGATTGTGACCGCTGCCCAACCTGCGACGCTGGCGCTAAAGTCGACGTTCGACCTGGAGGCCGCCCGCGGCACGATCGACCGCATCGAACAGACGTACGCCGCCACCGATCTCGCTGGGGCGTTGCAGCTGGTGATGGAGGTCGGTCGCTCGGAAGCAAGGCAGCCGGAGCGCAGCCTGCATTTGTTCACCGACTCGGCCCGCACCGCCTGGGAGGGCAACGCGGCCGAGGCGATCCAGCGCATCGGCCCCGACGCCGCCAAGGTCTTTGCGGTCGCGCACTACAACGTTGCCATTCCTAATCAGTCGAACGCGGCCGCGGTGGAACTAAGGCCCACCAGCAACCTCGTCTCCACGCAGTTTCCGATCGACTTCCTCGCCACGCTGCGCGAGTTTGGCCCGTCGCGCACGGTGCAGACGCAGTGGAAGCTGGACGATGCAGTTCTGCCCGGCGGCAGCACGATGTCGCTCGACCCTGCCACGCCACCGGTCACGCAGTCGCAGGCCCGCTTCGGTTCCGGTGGGCCGCACGTGCTGAGCGTTTCGGTCATTGGTGGCGATAAGCTGCGCGTCGACGACACCCGCTATCGGGTGGTCGACGTGCGATCGCAACTGAAGACGTTGATCGTCGAAGGGGAGCACGGCGTGGGCCTACTGGGTTCGTCCGGCACGTTCCTGTCGCTCGCGCTCTCCCCGCCGCGCCCCCAAGGCGAGCAGGGCAGCAGCTACGTGGCGACGGAGGTGATTGGCGAGCTGGAGTTCGGCAACAAGGTGCTGGAGGACTACTCGGCGGTCATCCTCGCGGGCGTCGGGCAAATCACCTCACAGGCGAGCGAGTCGCTGGCGAAG
Source organism: Tepidisphaeraceae bacterium (assembly GCA_035998445.1). Classification (NCBI taxonomy): domain Bacteria; kingdom Pseudomonadati; phylum Planctomycetota; class Phycisphaerae; order Tepidisphaerales; family Tepidisphaeraceae; species Tepidisphaeraceae bacterium. The sequence continues at coordinate 211,597 of DASYHQ010000033.1, forward strand.
TACGTGTCGGGCGGTGGATCGCTGATCATCTTCATGGGCGAGGCCGTGTCGGCCGAGACGTACAACGGGACGCTGCTGCCGCGCCGGTTGATGCCTGGCGCACTCGTGAAGCGAATGAGCGCAAGCGGCGACCAACCCGCGTTTACGTTCGACTTTAGGCCACGCGGTGTCGTGCATCCCATGCTCTCGGCGTTTGCCAATCAGGAAAACTCCGGTTTGGATACAGCCCAGGTCTTCACCTACTGGCAGGCCGCCATCCCGGCAGACAGTGGCGTGGAGCGCGTGCTGGACTACCTGCCGCCCGAGGGCGCGCCGGGCGACGCAGCGAGAGATCCCGGCATCACCGTGCACTCGCTAGGCGCTGGCCGCGTCGTGTTCTTCTCCACCAGCGCCAACAGTGAATGGACGACCCTGCCCGCCAAGCCGGCGTACGTGGCAATGATGCACGAGCTGATCAGCGGCAGCGTCAGCAGTGGCGACGAGTGGCGAAATCGCATCGTTGGCCAACCGCTCGTGCTGCCCGCCAACCTGCGCCTGACGGCCGCCCCCACGCTGACCGATTCCACCGGAACGCCGATCGCCTTTGTCCCCGGCGCGCCCTCGCCCACCACCGCGCCACTGCCGCGCCCGGGCATCTACTCGCTGAACACTGGCAACACCGTGATGCCCGTTGCCGTCAACATGCCGGCCGAGGAATCCGACATGCGCACCGTCGACGGCGGCGTGATCAAGACCGCGCTCGGTGACCAGAACGTCAGCATCTACGACGACGCGCTCGCGCCGCTCTCCACCGCCGCCGCGACCGGTAACGACTTCGGCTGGACGGTGATGTTCATCGTCCTGGCGCTCATCGGCTTCGAAAGCTTCATGGCCATGCGATTTGGCCATCAACGGAGGATGGTCGGACAATAAGGTCACGGCCGCTTGATCAAACATGACCCGCCTGCTCGAAATTCTCCTCGGCCTCGACCCCGGCTTCCTCGGTCGCCAGGGGAGCCTGCGCCTGCAGTTCAACCCGCGCTGGCCGCTACAGGATGTGTTGGGGGCGTCACTGTGGAACGTCGTGCTGATCGCGTTGGCCGCGGCGCTGGTGGTGTACGTGTATCGGCGCGAAGGGCGATCGCAGCGGGTCCGCGTGACGCTGGGCATCGTTCGTGGCTGCGTGCTGCTGCTGGCAATCGCGATGCTGAACCGGCCGGTGCTGACGCTCGTGCAGACGCGCGTCGAACCGTCCGTGCTGGCGGTGTTAGTCGACGACAGCCTCAGCATGAAGATCACCGATGCCGGCGGCGACACCAGTTCCCCCACCAGCCGCCTGGCGGCGGTGGTCAGCTTGCTGAGCACGGGCGACCGCCCCCTGATTAGCTCGCTTGCGGAAAAACATGACCTGCGATTATATCGTTTCTCCAGAACTGCAGAACCCATCACTGAACTGTCGGCCGGCACGGTATCTGGCAAACGCGATCTGGAATCGCTGGACACGTCAACCGCGACCGCCGCGCTTCAGTCGCTGCAACCGCAGGGCCAGAACACCGCCCTCACGTCCGCCGTGTCCGCGGTGCTGCAGGACCTGCAGGGCCAGCGCATCGCCGGTGTCGTGCTGCTGACCGATGGCCGCGAGAACCCCGCCCAACCACCGGCCGCCATGGCGGCGCTGAAGGCGTTCGGCGTGAAGGTGTACCCGGTCGCGGTGGGGTCGGACGACGCGCCGGTGAACGTGCAAGTGCAATCCGTATCCGTTCAGGATGTGGCGTTCAAGGGCGACTTCGTTAACGTGCGCGCGACGGTGGTCGCATCCGGTGGCACCGGCGAGCGCCAGGTGACCGTTGCCCTGCGCGACCGTAAGACCGGCCAGCCGATCATCAACGCCGAGGGCGGCAACGTCGAGCAGATCGCCGTGCTGCAGCCCGGCCAGCCGCAGGAACTGGAACTGCAGTTCAAGCCCGAGGTCGTCGGCCCGCTGGACCTGGAAATCGTCGCCATCCCCACGCCCGGCGAGGTGGACGACGTCGACAACGTGCGCTTCGCGCAGCTATCGGTGCTGGACGCCAAGATCGCGCTTCTCTACGTCGACGGCTACCCGCGGTGGGAATACCGCTACATCAAGAACGAGATGATGCGCGACGCCACCGTCGAGATCTCGTGCCTGCTGACCAGCGCCGATCCCAACTTCGCCCAAGAGGGCGACCGCCCGATCACGCGCTTCCCGGAGACGATCGAAGAGCTGATGGAGTACGATGTCGTGCTGTTCGGCGACGTCGATTCGCGGCAGTTCACCGATGCGCAGTTGGCGCTGGTGTCAGAGTTCGTCAGCCGCAAGGGCGGGGGCTTTGGCATGGTGGCCGGGCCGCGGATGGCGCCGCAATCGTTCCGCAACACGCCGATCGAAGCGCTGCTGCCGGTCAACATCGCGCGCGTGCAGACCGAGGTCGGCGGACCGATCGCCGAGGGGTTCCGGCCGTCGCTCACGCGCGACGGGGAGCAGTCGGGCATTTACCGCTTCTTCACCGACAAAGAGCGCAACGAGCAGTTCCTGCGCGACGAGTGGCAACCGGTCTACTGGTACAGCCGTGGCATCACCGCCAAGCCGGGCGTGGGCGAGGTGTACGCCGAGCATCCGGTGGATACCGGGCCCGACGGTCGCAAGACGCCGGTCATGGTGCTCGGCCGGTACGGCGCGGGCCGCACGATGTTCAGCGCGATCGACGACTCGTGGCGGTGGCGTTATTACACCGGCGAGAGCGTCTTCGACACCTACTGGATCCAGCAGGTGCGCTACCTCGCCCGCGGCCGTAAGCTGGGCCAGCGCCGGCTGACATTCGCGACGCTGCAACCCACCTACGACCTCGGCGAACAAGTACGGCTGAGCCTGCGGGTGCTCGATCCAACGCTGCCCGCGCAACTGCCCGATCAGATCCGCGTCGACATCACCGATAGCGACGGCCGCCCCGTGCGCCAGGAGACGATGATCCGTCAGCCCGGCCAGTCCGATGCCTACACCGCCTCGTTCACCGCCGACCGCATGGGTGCCTTCACCGCTCGCGTGGCCCCGGTTGTCGGCGGGGTGGATGCGATGACGGTGCCACTGGAGATCATCACGCCGCGCCTGGAACTGGCCGAGCCGCAGGTCGACCGTGCCGCACTGTCGCGTCTGGCATCGGAGACGATGGGCGAGTCGGTCGATTTCACCGCCGCTCAGGAAAAGCTGCCGCAGATCATCCCCAGCGCGGCTAAGATCATTCCGGTGCGGTCCGGTGCGCCCCTGTGGGACGCGCCGCTGGCGCTGGCGCTGTTCGTCGGGCTGATCACGCTCGAGTGGGTGCTGAGAAAGTTGAACGGGATGGTTTAGAAGAGGAGTGGGCAGTGGAGAGTGGGCAGTCGGCAGTAAGAACCGCTTTCTTACTGCCCACCGCCCACTGACTACCGCCCACTGATTGCATTATGACCCCAACACCGCTCATCGAATCGCTGCAATCGTTTCGGCGTCGCGTGCGCATGCTGACGCTCGTGACGGGCGTCGGCTACGCACTGGCAGCGGCGATCGGGATGGTGCTGGCGGTGGTGCTGGTCGATTACCTGCTGAACCTGCAGGCCGTGCTGCGCATCGCGGTGATGGTCGCGGTGGCGGTGGGCATTGGTGGGATCCTGGCGCGTTACGTCGTGCGGCCACTGGTGGGCAAGCTGCCGCTCACCGACATTGCCGGACGGCTCGAAGAGGCGTTTCCGCAGTTCGACGACCGCGTACGCAGCACCGTGAACTTCATGGCCGGTGGCGAGGTGCATGGCTCGGGGGTTATGAAGCAGCACGTGATCGACCAGGCGACCTCGCTCGTGCAGTCGGTCGACCTGAATCGAGCGATCGCGACTAAGCCCGTGAAGCAGGCCAGCGGCCTGGCCGCCGGCGCGGTGGCGCTGCTCGTGCTGCTGGCGCTGCTCTGGCCGAGCTACCTGAAGATCGGATTGATGCGCCTCGTCGCGCCGTTCTCGAGCACGGCGTGGCCGAAGTGGGTGCAGATCGACATGATTGAAGCGCCCCCGGCGCGCGTGCCGGTCGGTCAACCGATCCCCATCAAACTGAAGCTGTCGCGCGGCGACCGGGCGAGCCGGGACGTGTCGGTTCACTATCGCAACTACACCGGCACCGGCGCGTTGATGGTCGCCGACGGCCCGGAGCGCGAAGAGTTCATGACACGCAACGAGGACGGCACCTATTCCGCCGCCCTCGACGCCAAGCTTGCCCAGGCCGCCGCTGCGGGCACGCTCGTGGCGTGGGTGGAAGCGGGGGACGACCGGGTCGATCTAACGCCGATCGTCGTCGTGCCGCGGTTGGCGATCGAGCGCGTCGAGGCCGCCATCACGCCACCGCCGTACGCGAAGCTCCCACCCACCACGGTGAACCTCGCCGACATGCCCGCGGTCGTCGCGGCGGGCTCGACGGTGCAGCTGTCAGTCGCCTTCAACAAGCCGCTCGCGTCGGCCGACGTCGCGATCGAACCGCTCGCGACCGATGTGAAGCTGCCGGAAATAACCTGGGCGCGGGCCGGTGGAAGCAGTGGCGAGACCGCGAGCATCGGCACGTTCAGCCCGACCGAATCGCTGCGCTTCCACCTGCGCGCCACCGACGCCGACGGCTTCCAGAACCCGGCCATCGAAGAGTACGAGATCATCGTGCGACCCGACCAGTCGCCCACCGTGCAGATCGAGGAACCCCGCCGCAACGAGGAACGCACCGCCGTCGCGCTCGTGTCGCTGCGGGCGATTGCCGAGGACGACTTTGCCATAAGCGATGCGACGCTGTGGGTTGAGCGGTTGTCGGATCGCGTGAAGTGGGAGTTGCCCCTGGTGAAGGACGAGGCGGCGACCGGAAACGCGATGCTGTCGCCGGGCGACTCCAGCCCTGATCGCCGGCGGTATCGCATTGCCTACGCGTGGGAGCTGTCGGAATTGGCCGACGCCAACCTGCAGAGCGGCGACGTGCTCGAGTACTGCATCGGCGTCACCGATAACTACGCGCTGCACGGCGCCACGCACCCACCGGCCTACAGCGGCAAGCTGCGCATCACGATCATCAGTCAGGAGGAGTTCGCCGCCCGCATCGGTGACGAGCTTCGCGCCGCGGCCGCTGCGGTGAACGAGGCGCGCAACGCGCAGACGCGCACGAACGTAGAGACGGCCAACATCGCCGACGAGACGAAGGACAAGCCCAAGCTCGACGACGCCGACCGCACCGCGATCGAGCGCCTAGCCAACCAGCAATCGTCGGCCGCCGCCACCGTGCGGCAAGTGGCGTCGCGGCTGGAGAACGTGCTGGAGCGCCTGGATGAAAATCGCTCGCCCAACAACGACCTCCGCGAGACGGCCAAGGATGCGCGCGACCTGCTGAACCGCACCGCCGAGGGCCCGATGAAGGATGCCGGCCGGCAACTGGCAACCGCCAAGGATCGCCAGCAGAACGAGGCGGACCCGCAGAAGTCGACCGAAGAGCGCAACGCTGATTTGAAGGACGCCCAGAACAAGCAGGAGACGGCCGCCGACGATTTGCAGAAGGCGATGGAGCGTCTCGGCAACACCGGCAGCCTGTCGCAGACCATTCAGCAGTTCCGCTCGCTGCTGGCCGATCAGCAGCGCGTCTCGAAGGATACGAAGGATTTTGCGAACGAGAACCGCGGCAAGAGCAACCTGACGCCCGAGGAGCAGAAGGAGCTGGAGAAGCTCGTCGCCGACCAGAAGAAGCTCGCCGATTTAACCGAGAAGGCGATCGAGGACGCCAACCGCGCCGCCGAGCAGTTGCAGAAGACCGATCCCGCGACCGCCGAGTCGCTGAAGCAGGCGGCCAGCACGGCCAAGCAGCAGCAGGTGTCACCGAGCCAGCAGCAGGCATCTTCATCGATGAAGCAGAACCAGCAGACCCCCGCGCAGGCTGCGCAGAAAAAGGCGGAGCTAGGGCTGGAGATGGTCATCAACGCGCTGCGCGACGCCGAGAAGCGCAAGCTGGAAGAGCTGGCCAAGAAGCTGGCCGAGATGCAGCAGCAACTTGCGATGCTGGTGAAACGGCAGGCCGGTCACAACATCGACAACCTGCGCCTGCAGGGGCCCGATGTGCTGGAGAAGACCAATGCCGACGTGCTGACCGATTTGGCTGAGAAGGCCGGCCGGATGGTTTCGGAGATCAAGGAAGGCAAGGAGCCTGCCGTCACGCTTGGGCAACTGTCGGCATCGCAGCAGCAGACCGAGCGCAACACGCGCGATCTGTCACGCACGGCTGAAGACACGCAGGACGGCGCCCAACTCGCCGCCGCCCTTACGCGGGCGGCCGGTCGCATGGAACGCGCGCTGGTGAGCCTGCGGGCCAGCAAGCTGCCCGAGGCGTACGACCCGCCGCAGGTGGAAGCGCTGGCGGCGCTGGTGGATGCGAAGCGCGTTTTGGACGAGCAGCAGCGCAAGGCGGAGGAGAAGATTGAGCAACAGCAGAACGAGGCCATCCGCGCCCGCTACGAGAAGATTAAGGTCGAGCAGGAAAAGCTGAACGCCGACACGAACCGCATGGATCTGGCCCGCGATAAGGCCGGCAAACTCGTCCGTCCGCACTCGGTCAACATCCTCAAAATGCCCGGCGAGCAGGGCAAGCTGGCCGACGCGACCAAGGCGATCGAAGAAGACCTCAGCGGCGCCGGCGCGATCGTCTACGTGTGGGCCAACAAGGACATCGTCGAGGCGATGAACACCGTGAAGGACGCGCTCGGCGAGCAGCGCACCGACGCGGAGGTGCAGATCGAACAGCAGCGGATCGTCGAGCAACTCGACGCGATGATCCGCAACCTCTCCATCAAGCCGCCGGAGCGCAAGTTCGACCAGAAGCAGGGCGCCGGTGGGGGTGGCGGTGGCCAAGGGGCCGCGCGGTTGCCAAGCGAGGCCGAGCTACGGCTGCTGAAGGACCTGCAGTCGGCCGTCAACAACGCGACGAAGAAGCTGGCGGCGTTGGTCGAGAAACAGGAACAGAAGCTGCAAGGCCTTGGCGGTCGCCAGGGTGAGTTGCGCGGCGTGCTGGGAGAGCTGATCGAGAATGCCAGCAAGGGCCAGATGACGATCGGCGACGAGCCCGACAACCGCGATCAGCTGCCCGAAGAGGCGAACGCTGAAAATATTGAAGATCAGGAACTCGAACAGGAACTGCTGAACGACGAGCCCGACACGCAGGAACTGCAGAAGGGCGTGAACCGCGTCGGCGACCGCATGGCACGCTCGCGGCAACGGCTGGCGATCAACCACGACCCGGGCAAGGTCACGCAGGAAATCCAGAAACGCATCCTGCTCGACATCGACGAGCTGATCCAGGAGGCGCGCAACCAGCAGGCGCAGTCGCAACCCAGCCCCGGCCAAGGGCAGGGACAGGGCCAGCAGATGGCCGAGGCCAAGCCGGGCGAGGGGCAGGGTGGCAAGCCGCAACCGGCGCAAGGGCGACCCGCCGGTGCTGAGGCGGCACAGGAGTCGAACCGTGGGCAGGGTGTTGATCCGTCGGCGGAACCGTCGGCCGACATCAAGGAGACGATGGCCGAGTGGGGCCGCATTACGCCGCGCCTGCGCGCTGCAGTGGTGGAGGGGCAGGGCGAGCAACCAATCGAGAAGTACAAGGCGCTGGTCGACGACTACTATCGTGCATTGGCCGAGCGGCGGGATTGAGCGGATCGCCGACCTGCCCGAATGGAAGTGACAAATGAATGATGTAACGCAAGACTCGACCCTTAGCCCGTGGGGCAGCGCAGTCCGGTTCCCTCTCCCGGTACCCCGGGAGAGGGCTAGGGTGAGGGTGCTTCGATCTAACGAAAACCGCCAGCAGCACGGAATCACCCTCACCCAACCTCTCCCAACGTTCCGGGAGAGGAGCAAGACGCGATCCCTCGCCTGCGCGCTGCTCGCCGGTTGCGTCACCGTCGCAAGCGTCGCTGTTCCCACCCGCGCCGCCGACGGCATCGCGGATCGACCCAATCAGGTGATCGGCACCGAGATCAACGATCGCCAGCGGCAGGCGGTCGACCGTGGCCTTGCCTGGCTGGCGGCCAGTCAAGGTGCGGACGGCAGCTACGGCTCCGGCGGTGGATTCCAGAAACACGCGGGCATCACGGCGCTGGCGGCGCTGGCGTTCATGCAGGCGGGCAACCTGCCCGATCGCGGCAAGTACGGGCAGAACGTGAAGCGCGCGCTCGACTTCGTGCTGGCGTCGTGCCAGCCGTCGGGCCTGATCGCGTCGGACACCACCAATGGCCCGATGTACGGCCACGGGTTTGCCACGCTGTTTCTCGGCGAAGTGTACGGCATGACGCATGACGAGTCGGTTAAGGAACCGCTGCAGCGGGCCGTGCGTCTGATCCAGAACTCGCAGAACCCCGAGGGCGGCTGGCGGTATCAACCGGTGCCGGTGGATGCCGACATTTCCGTCACCATCTGCCAGGTGATGGCGCTGCGGGCGGCGCGCGACGCGGGGCTAAAGGTCGAGAAGGCGGTGATCGACAAGTCGATCCAGTACGTGCGCAGTTGCCAGAACGCCGACGGCGGCTTCAGCTACGTCGCCAACCGCGGTGGGGGTGGGGGCAGTGGCTTCGCGCGGTCCGCTGCGGGCGTGGCGGCGCTGTACTACGCGGGCGTGTTCGAAGGGGACGAACTCGATCGCGGCCTGCGTTACTTGATGCAGTTCATCCCCGCGGCCGGCAATGCGAAGGGCGCCAGTTCCGACACGGAAGGGCACTACTTCTACGGCAACTACTACGCCGTTCAGGCGGCGTTCCTGGCGGGGGGGGAATACTGGGCCAAGTACTACCCGGCCATGCGTGATCAGCTCATCTCGCGTCAGCAACGCACCGGCAGCTGGCAAGACCCGGTCAACGACGATTACGCCACCGCCATGGCGCTGATTATCCTGCAGATGCCCAACCGCTATTTACCCGTCTACAGCGGCAAGGGACCGGGCGGGTGATTTGAAGTGGAAGTGCGAAGGTGGAAGGCGGAAGGGAACCGATGCGGAAGTCTGTTCAAGCGGCTGGCAAATCAAGCACCCGTCATCCTGAGGTACTCCGAAGGATCTCTCCCCGTATCACATCACGAAGAGATCCTTCGGAGTACCTCAGGATGACGAGACTCTCAATCTTGAAAGCTTGGTGCTTTGGCGCGACGCTCGTAACGCTCACGGCAACGGCATCGGTCGCCCTGGCCGATGGGCCGTGGACGATGACCGATGCCGACTTGCAGCGGGTGTCGATCCTGTCGGACATGGACATCAAGGACGGCAACGTCATGGGGCAAACCGCCAGTGGTGTGGCGACCGTGCCGCTGGCGCGAGTGGTGTCGCTTTCGAGCGGGAAGACAGCCGCTGTGCCCCAGGGACTGTTCGTCCTGCACATGGCCGACGGCCAGCAGATCGTCGGCAGCCCCGCGGGCAGCACGGCGGAATCGGTGATCTGGACGAACGAAAAGCTCGGTGATCGAACGGTGCCGCTGTCGTCGGTCGTGCAGGTCAGCCGATCGCTGACGCCACCGGCTCCCGCCGAGCTGTTGGAAGACGCCGCCAAGCTGGCCAACGGCGACACGGTGCGCGGCGTCGTCTCCACTTTAGACAACGAGAACGTCACCTTCACCGTCGGCGATGCCGAGGTACCCGTCGCGCTGGCGAACCTCACGTCGATCCGCTTCGCATCGACCGGTGAACCCGCGCCGGCCACCGCTGCTGCGTTTGCGGTTACGCTGGCCGATGGGTCGACCGTGTTCGCCGATGCCGTGACGAAGGATGGCGACGACTGGACGGTTCGGCTGGACGGCGGCGAGGTCGCGGTGCCCGCCGATGGCATCGTACGGGTCGATCACCTGAACGGGCCGGCGCGGTGGTTGTCGTCGCTTCCGGCGCAGGTGCAGTACACGCCGTACCTCGGCGAGTCGTTCCCACCCAAGGTCGACCGTTCGGCTGACGGCGGCGCGATTCGCGCGGAGGGGCGCACGTACGACCGCGGCATCGGCATGCACGCCCGCACGCGAATGACGTTCGCATTGGACGGGACTTTCCCCACCTTCCGCACACGCTACGCCGCAGAGCCGGGGCTGGCACTGACGGACGCCGTCGTCCGCGTGTTGGTCGACGACAAGGTCGCCCACGAATCTCGCGTGCGCGGCGGACAGGTTTCGCAACCGGTCGAACTGGACGTGAGCGCCGCAAAGACGCTCACGCTGGAGGTCGACTTCGGCGCCGGCCTGCACACGCAGGACCGCGTCAACTGGATCGAACCCGCGCTGTTGAAGTCGCGCCCTGAGCCTGCGACGACGCAACCTTAGTAGATCGTCATGACGCACCGGCGATCTCGTCTTCTGTAGGACAGGCATTCCTGCCTGTCTCTCCCCCCGTCTTCCTCTCCCCCCGTATTTGGTCTTCTGTGGCACAGGCATTCTTGCCCGTGTCTCTTCGACTGCGCTTGAACCTGCCGCTAAAGCGCCAAGTCCGGTGGTGGTGGGGGAGCGCTGCGCCGCTCGGAGGGCGCATAAGAAGACCCGCGTTCGCCGGAACACGGGTCTTCTTGGGTGGCTGAGCGTCGATCAATCCGATCGGCCCAGCCAGTCATCTTATCGGCACTAGGACTGCAAACCGTTGAATCTGAAGTTGCGGTTGCTCAGGGGTGGCAGGGTTCATACACTTAACGACAGTTCGCTAGGGGTGCCCCGACCCAGAACGTGGGGCTGAGAAATACCCTCGGAACCTGATCCGGCTGAAGACCGGCGTAGGGAACGCGAACGGCCCGCCCGCCCGTCACTGCGCGCGTTCCGTTGCGGCAGTCCCCATCCGCCACCCGTCAGCCCCTGCATACGGAGCGTTTCATCATGATGTTCAAGGCCGACCACGACGCCGTTTCCGATTCGAAGACTCACGCAGCGCCAATGCCGCCGCTCGGCGACAATCCCTCGTCCACCGCCGCCGGCACCACGCCGGGGTCGTTCGCGAGCAAGGGACGCGTGGGCACGCCTTGGACGTTCAGCAGCCCGGATACGCCCGGCATGCCGCAGCCATCCGAGAAGACGGCGTGGGACTTTCTGCCCAACGATTGGCGCGCGCGCAAGATGCCGGCCGACACGAAGCTGGATACCTACACGCCCGGCGCTTGTTTCGTCGGCGACCATCCGTCGGTCACCTTCCGCTGTGCCGATGGCACGATTCTCGAGGTCCGCTACCCGCGCAACTTTGAGCCGATCACGCAGCTGGAGAGCGCGCGCCTCGGCATCATCACCAGTCAGATGGAACGCGTCGCCCAGCGCGAGCCGCATTTGTCAGCAGCGCAGGTGCGCGACGAGGTGTCGGCCGGTCGCATGGTTATCCCCGCCAACATCAACCACCTCAAGGGCAAGCTCGACCCAATGTGCATCGGCCGGGCCAGCAAGACCAAGGTAAATGCGAACCTCGGCGCGTCGCCCGTGTCGTCGGACATCAGCGAGGAACTGGAAAAGGTCGACTGGGCGATCAAGTGGGGCGGCGACACGCTGATGGACCTCTCCACCGGCGGCGACCTGAACGCGACGCGCAGCGCGTTCTGTCAGCACTCGTCGGTGCCGGTCGGCACGGTGCCGATCTACAGCATGATCATCGGGCGGAAGATCGAAGAGCTGGATTGGCCGATGATCGAGGCGGAGCTGATCAACCAGGCCGAGCAGGGCGTCGATTACTTCACGATTCACGCCGGCGTGTTGCGCGAACATCTGCCGATGGTGCGCAAGCGCCTGATCGGCATCGTCAGCCGTGGCGGCAGCCTGCTGGCCAAGTGGATGATCCACCACGGCAAGCAGAACCCCATGTACACTTACTGGGAAGACATCTGCGACATCCTGCGCAAGTACGACGTCACCTTCAGCATCGGTGATGGCCTGCGCCCCGGTGGCCTCGCCGACGCCACCGACGCCGCCCAGCTGGCCGAGTTGCATACGCTCGGCGAGCTCACCGAGCGCGCCTGGCGCCGCGGCGTGCAGGTGATGGTCGAGGGGCCCGGCCACGTGCCGTTCGACCAGATCGAGTACAACATGAAGCTGCAGCGGACGCTCTGCCACGGCGCGCCGTTCTACGTCCTCGGGCCGCTCGTGACCGACATTTTTCCGGGTTACGACCACATCACCAGCTGCATCGGCGCCACGGCGGCCGGTTATCACGGGGCGGCGATGTTGTGCTACGTCACGCCGAAAGAGCACTTGGGCCTGCCGAAGAAGGACGACGTAAAGCAGGGCTGCATCGCCTATAAAATCGCCGCCCACGCTGCCGATGTCGCCTTGGGCATTCCCGCCAGCCGCGACCGCGATGACGAGCTGACCAAGGCCCGGGCGGCGCTCAACTGGGAAAAGCACTTCGAGCTCTCGTTCGACCCCGATACCGCCCGCGCCTATCACGACGAAGATCTGGACGTCGACACCGACTTCTGCGCCATGTGCGGCCACGACTGGTGCAGCGTACGCATCAGCAAGGAGATCAACGAGTTCTTCAGCGGCAAGGACGAGTCGATGCAGTGGGACAAGCCCAAGAAAACCGCTGCCCTCACGCCCGAACAGCAGGAGATCCTCGCCAAGCGCGGCGTGCTGTCGCCCGACGAGATCCACAAGCTCGCCAGCAAGACCAAGAAGGCCGTCGGCGCCGACAAGGACAAGGCCACCTGCCACAGCGACTACGTCGACCCCGACACGGCCAAGCAGAAGCAGGCCGAGAAACTGATCCCGCTCGGCGTCGGCATCAAGACGAGCGACAGCGTGATCTGAGGCGCATTTTCTGCAGCCGACGTTGCGCAAGATCCGATCTGAACTACTGGCCTGGCCGCTTAAGCGGCCAGGCCGGTTTTACAGAGGGAACGCAACATGAAGCTCGAACGCGCGTCGACCGCAGGCTCAAAAGTGCTGCTGATTCTCGGCTGGGTGATGACGGCCATCCCGATCCTGATGATGGGCGTCGGTGGCGTCTACACGTTATACGACTCGGCCGCGATGGATGAGGGGCTGCGCAAGCAGGGTTACGCGGCCCACCTGGGGCGGGTCATCCTCTACCTCGAGATCGCCTGCGTGATCGTCTACGCCTTCCCGCGTACAGCCATTCTGGGCGCGATCCTGCTTACCGGTTACCTCGGTGGGGCCGTGGCGACCCACGTACGCGCGGAGGATGGCATGTGGCCGGCACCGGTCGTCTTCGGCGTGATCGTCTGGCTTGGCGTGTTCTTACGCGATGCACGCCTGCGGGCGCTCATTCCCTGGCGGCGGTAGCTCAGCCGGACGGATGACGAATCAATCATGCGAATCCGATGATCGCACAGGTTTTGCTGATCGTCGTACAATGCGACGTCGAACTGCCAAACTCATCGTGCTCGCGCTGCTCCTATCACTGATGACGCCGTTGGGCAGCACGCGCGCTCAAGACGCGCCGGAGGGCGAAAAGGCGAACTTGGCGGTCGCGGTGACGGACCTGAAGAACACGCGCGGCATGCTGCGCTTGGGCGTGTTCGACCAAGCCAATGGCTTCCCCCGCGATCGCGGCGCGGCGTTGCTTTGGCAGAGCTTGCCTGCGGATGCGGAAAACCCAACGTTCCACATCGACCTGCCGCCCGGGCGCTACGCAGCGGTCGTGCTGCACGACGAGAACAGTAACGAGAAGCTCGACACGAACTTCATCGGCATCCCGACCGAGGGCCACGGCGTCACGAACAACCCCAAACCCCGCCGACGGCCGCCGCGCTATGACGAGGCCGTGTTCGAACTGAAGTCCGATGGCGCCACCATGTCGATCAGCGTTCAGTACAAATACCTGTGATCGGTGCGACGTCGGCGACGCCTATCATCCGGCCATGGCTTGGCCACTTCTGATCTGGAACGTGCATCTGGCCGCAACGTGGTTCATGGTGGGGCTGATCTGGTTCGTGCAGATCGTGCATTACCCGCAGTTCGATGGTGTGGGGCCAACGGAATGGTCGGCGTACCATCGCCGTCACCTGCGGGGCACGACGTTCGTTGTCCTTCCGGCGATGCTGATCGAGTTGGGGACTGCCATCGCGCTGCTCGTCATTCGGCCGAAATTCGTTCCCGTTGAAGTGGCTTGGATCGGTTTCGCCCTGCTGGGGGTCGTGTGGGTGTCGACGTTCCTGTTCCAGGTGCCGTGTCACGATAGGCTTGCCAAGGCGTACGACTCGACCTGCATTCAGCGGCTGAGCCGTGGCAACTGGGTGCGCACCAGCGGTTGGACCGTACGCGGCCTGCTCCTGATCGTAATTTCACTCTTCGCGGTCGCAGCACCGAGTTGATAAGTCGGTAATCCACATCAGGTCGTTACAGGTTATCTATTTTCACAAAGTGCTTTGTGACACGATGTGCAATTTTGTCGTACGCGCGTTTTTGTGGTGAAAACGCCATTGGGGGTGCGAAGTTCCTGATTGTCGGGTTGTTCGGTGGTTCTAAAATGAAACAAGTTAGGGTGGTTTAGGTAAGCGGGCGACGATGGCGTCGTCTTAACAGAAGAACTAATCGACCGATCGTGATTTCACGGTTTGTCGTGCATGGGTCCTGATCTTTGGGTGAGATCAGGACCTTTTTCTTTTTGAGCAGTAGCGATGTTTCCACCCGCATAGCCGCGGGCTTGCCCGCGCGTGTCCTAACACGGAACCCCGGGCAAGCCCGGGGCTATATTAGCGTAAGTGGGTTTGTGCGATCCCGGGTCCCCAAACATGCGACCGAATTCTTTTGTTGATGCGCCCAGTTGAGTTGCGCAACCGCGTGCCGATACTGCCGTTCTATGCCGACGCTGCTCGATCGCCTGCTGCTGCTTCAACCGACCGCCAAGCGTACCACGCTACGGCAGATGCTGGCTGCCGGACGGGTTCGAGTCGATGGCCAGCGGGCGCGATCGCTGAAGCAGGAACTGCCCGACAGTGCCAAAGTGACGATCGCCGACCACGCCCCGCGGGCGACGCCGTCACCCGGGCCGTTGACGATCGTGCATGAGGATGCGGACCTGCTGGTCATCAACAAACCACCCGGCCTGCTGACCAGCACCGGCCCGCGCGAGCAGCGCCCGACGGCGCTCAAGTTCGTGCAGGACTACTTCGCTGGCAACCGCGACGTGCGCGTGGGGCTAATCCATCGGCTGGATCGGGACGCGTCGGGGTTGCTCGTCTTCTCGAAATCGAACATGGCGTACGACTCGCTGAAGACGCAGTTCTTCAAGCACAGCGTCGACCGCGTCTACAGCGCCGTGGTGATGCGCGTGCCGTCCGAACGGCAGGACACGCTGAACAAGCCATTGGAAGAACGCACCGACGGCACCGTCTACGTCTGCCGAGGTAATCGCGGGCAGTTGGCGGTGACGCATTACGCGGTCGTCAGTCAGAACGCGCAGAACCAAGCCCTGCTGCGCGTGACGCTGGAGACGGGCCGGAAGCACCAGATCCGCGTGCACCTGTCGCACGCCGGCTGGCCCATCGTCGGTGATTCCGTCTACGGCGACGCCACCCCCGGCGTCGGCCTGATGCTGTGCGCCGTCGAACTGGCCGTCGACCACCCCCGCACCGGCCAGCGCGTCGCCTGGAGCCTGCCCATCCCCGCCTTCATGCGCAAGCTCTTCGCAGAACCAAAGCCCTGACGGCCCGCGGTCGCGACGCTTCTGTAGGACAGGCATTCCTGCCTGTCTCTCCCCCTGTCCGCCTCTCCCCCCGTATTCGCTTCGCCTCTCTTCTGTGGCATAGGCATTCTCACCTGTGTCTCTTCGATCTTCCTTTGCTGGTGGGACGGACATTCTTGTCTGTCTCTCCTCTGTCTTATGCCTTTGGTCCGGCGGACATCTTTGTCTGCCGCGTGGCGCTAGCCGCCATTAGGCAGAGGAAGAGACGCGAAGTCGCGAAGGCGCGAAGTAGGACGCGAAGAAATGCGGAGCGCGTTGCGCCGGTTCCACCTCAATCGCGCAGCGCGACCGTAGAGATAGATAGTGTGCTCTTTGACAACCGAATAGACCAAGCGAAGCGGCCCACCCGCACTCTTGTCATCACCCGATGGTGCACAATGGTGCATAATGGTGCACGAATTCGCGTGTTGCCTTACCCAAACCGCCGCGGCGAGACGGGGTCGCCTTAATCCCTTTGTCCTCCCTCGCGTCCGGCTTCGCGCCTTCGCGACTTCGCGTCTCTTTTGCATTGGGTACGCGCAACGCAGAAAGAGAGAGACAGATAAGAATATCCGTCCCACCAAAAGAGGAAGCGACACAGGCAAGAGTGCCTGTGCCACGGAAGAACGAATACGGGGGGAGAGACAGGCAGGAATGCCTGTCCTACGGAAGCATCGTCCTCAAAGTGCTTGTCATGATCCCAGGCATTCCATCAGCATCGCGCGGAACGCCCCGGGGTCGGCGACGCGGTAGGTGGCTCGGGTGTCGGCGATGCCGACCTTGACGGTCAGCAGGTTGTCGCGCTGAATCTGGAACATGCTTTCGTCGGTCAGGTCGTCGCCGGCGCAGAGCATGACGTCGTAGCCGTGGCCCATCTCGACCTGGGTTTCGGAGAGGATGCGCATGACCGCGTTGGCCTTGTTCACGCTGGCGGCGGCGACCTCGACGATCTTGCGGCCGTGGCGCACGTGGACGGGGAGGTTGGCGGTGAAGTTCGAAAGTTCTTCGGTCAGCGCTTTCGCCTTCCACTGGCCGAACTCGGGGTCGGCCCGGCGGTAGTGCCAGACGAGGCCGGTGCTCTTCACCTCCACCGTGGTGCCGGGCGTCGAGTCGCTGTAGTTGCGCAGCAGGGGCAGCACCTCGTCCTTCCAGCGGAAGTCGAGCGTGTCGGCGAGGTTCTCCCAGGTCTCGCTACCGGGCCGGCGGATGCTGGCGCCGTGCTCGGCGACGAGGCCGAACGGATAGTGACCAAGCCATCGCTGCAGGTCGGCGCTCACGCGCCCGCTGACGATCGTCGTGTCGACGTTTCGTTGCTTCACCAACCGGTCGAGCAGCGCGATCACCCCGGCGTTCGGACCCGCGGCGGCGGGGTCGCGCTCGATCTCGCGCAGCGTGCCGTCGTAGTCCAGGAACAGCGCCACCCGGCGGTTGGGATCGGCGATGGCGGCGCGTAGCAGGGTGGTCGCCTCGCCGATCGGGTGGGGCACCTCGGGCACGGGCGCGTGGGTGGCCAGATCGTTGATGAACTGCTTGGCCCACGTGCGGGCGTCGTGCTGCATCACGCGCTCGCGCATCGCCTCCATGCGCTCGCAGCGCTCCTCAAGCGGCATCTCCAGCGCATCGCGCAGCGCGTCGGCAACGGCTTGTTGGTCGTGCGGGTTGACGACCACGGCGCTGTGCAGCTCGACGGCGGCGCCGGCGAACTCCGACAGCACCAGCACGCCGCAGTAACTTCGCTCGCGGCAGTTGCGCTGGCAGGCGACGAACTCCTTGGCCACCAGGTTCATGCCGTCGATCAGCGGCGTCACCATGCAGACGTCGGCCAGTTCGTACATCGCGCACAGGTCGGCGAACGCGACCGAGCCGTGGATGAACAGCACTGGGCTGTTGTGCAGCGTGGCGTACTTGCCGTTCAACCGGCCGACGCGGCCCTCGACCTCGTCGCGCAGTTCCTGGTACTCGGCCACGCCCTCGCGCGATGGCACGCCGATGAAGATGAACCGCACGGTGTCGCGCTGCTCGGGCCGTTGCTGTTCCAGGAACAGGTCGATCGCGTCCAGCCGATGCAGGATGCCCTTCGTGTAGTCCATCCGCTCGACCGATAGCACGATCTTCATGCCGGCATGATTCTTCGCCAGCGCCGCGTGATGCTCGGCGTGCTCGGGCGAGTCCATCTGCTGGTTGAACTTGGCGGCGTTGATGCCGATCGGGTAGACGCCCAAATGCGTCGTGCGGCTCTCGTGGCGAATGGTGGAGATCTCGGCCTCGAGCCCGAGCAGGCGCAGCGCGCAGCTGCGGTAGTGGCGCATGTAGCCGTACGTGTGGAAGCCGATGAGGTCGGCCCCCAGCAGGCCGGCGACCAGTTCGTTCCGCTGCGGCAAGTAACGGAAGACCTCGTACGACGGGAAGGGCGTGTGCAGGAAGAACCCCACGCGCAGCGACGGTCGGGCCGCCTTGATCATCTGCGGCACCAGCATGAGCTGGTAGTCGTGCACCCAGACGGCGTCGCCCTCGCTGGCCTCGGCGAGCACGGCGTCGGCGAAGCGCTGGTTGACGTCCTGGTACGCCCGCCACCACGCTGCCTCGTGCCGGAAGCGCGTGGGCATGTAGTGAAGCAGGGGCCAGAGGCTGGAGTTGCTGTACCCCTCGTAGAACCCCTGCTGCTCCTCGGCCGACATGAACACGGGTGTGGCGGCGTACTTCTCCTGAAGGAACCGCGTCGCCTCCGGCTGCCGGTCGGCCGGCAGGTCGCGACCGGGCCAGCCGATCCATTTTACGTCGTATTGGTCGGTGTCCACCCCTTCCAGCGCCGCCACGAGGCCGCCTGAGGATTTCGTGCTTTGGGATAGATCGTCGTGCAGCGTGATGGGCAGGCGGTTGGCAACGATGAGCAGTTTCGAGCGTGAATCAGGTTTGGCAGCAGACATAGCTGACACCCTATGGAAGTCGCCGTGCGAGGCAAGGGACAATCATTAATTATGGCCAAAAACGCCAGAAAAATGGTCTAATTTTCTGAACTCGAGAGCGGAAATGGCAAGCGAAAGAGCCGTGGGTTCAAACCCACGGCTCGTACGCGTTTTTATGTCGGACGACTGCGCTACACTTCCATCACTTCGGCGCGCTTCTTTTCGATCAGGTCGTCGACCTTGCCTTCGTAGGTCTTGGTCAGTTCCTGGATCTCTTCCTTGAGCTTGCTGGCCTCGTCCTCGGTCATCAGGCTGCCCTTTTGTTCCGTGTCGGCCAGCTTGTTGGCGTCGCGGCGTGCGTTGCGGATGGAGACCTTGGCGGTCTCGGCGAAGCCCTTGCACTGGCCGACCATCTGCTGGCGGCGTTCCTGGCTCATGGGGGGCAAGCGCAGGCGGATCGACTTACCGTCGTTCTGGGCCGTCACGCCGAGCTTGCTCTCGTTGATCGCCTTCTCGATATACTTGATGCTGCCGGGGTCGAACGGCTTGATCAGCAATTGCGTCGCCTCGGGGATGGAGATCGACGCCATCGCGCGCAGCTCGGTGGGCGTGCCATAATATTCGGCCCGAATGTTCTCCACCAGCGCTGGCGTTGCGCGGCCGGTGCGGATGGCGCGCAACTCGTGCTTCAGGTGGTCCAGGCCCTTTTCCATACTCTCTTCAGCGTCCATCAGAATGTCGTCGGCGGGCATAAGGGCTCCAGGGTCAGGGTCGGCGTTGTCACGCGCCGCGTTCGGTTCAGGTCATTTTCATCGCGGCAGGGGCGGATCGTCAACGTGCGATCACGGCAACGCTCGATCACGGCGATGCTCGATCACTTGGGGATGATCGTCGTGCCGACCTTCTCGCCGCGCAGCACGCGGGCGATGTTGCCCGGAGTCTTCAGGTTGAAGACGACCAGCGGGATCGACCGCTCCATGGCCAACGTAATGGCGGTCAGGTCCATCACGCGCAGCTTGGCGTCCAGCACGTGCTCGTAGCTGATGTTGTCGAACAGCTTGGCGTCGGCGTGCTTCTTGGGGTCCTTGTCGTAGATGCCGTCGACCTTCGTGGCCTTCATCAGCACGTCGGCGTGAATTTCGGTCGCCCGCAGCGCGGCGCAGGTGTCGGTCGTGAAGAACGGGTTGCCCGTGCCCGCAGCCAGGATCACCACGCGGCCCTTTTCCAGGTGACGAATCGCCCGGCGGCGGATGAAGCTCTCGGCGATGCTGTAGACGCTGATCGCGCTCATCACGCGCGTCGGCTGGCCAAGCTTCTCCATCGTCTCCTGCAGCGCGACCGCGTTCAGCACGGTCGACAGCATGCCCATGTAGTCGGCCGTCGCGCGGGGGATGTGGCCGTCCTCTGCGAACGTTGCCCCACGGATGAAGTTGCCTCCACCCACCACGATCGCCAGCTCCACGCCCATCTGGGCGACCTCGATGCACTGGCGGGCAATGCCCTCCAGCTCGTTGGCCTCAATGCCGAACCCACCTTCGGGGCAGAACCCTTCACCGCTGATTTTCAGGAGGACGCGCTTGTACACCGGTTGGCTTTGCGACATGCGAGGGAAGGTACGGGAGCGGGGCGGGAACGTCAAAGCGGGGAAGTGGAAAGCGGGATGGAAGATGCCGGTTCGAAGATGGCGAGCAACGGTCGTGCGGGCCGTACGGACTTTGCTATTCCTCAGACTCTATCCTCTGCCCGCGTCTTCCCTTACTCTCCCGCACATGAGCGTGATCCTGATCGGCTACCGCGGGAGCGGGAAAACCTCGCTGGGACGTAAGCTGGCCGACCGGTTGTGGCAGCCGTTCGTCGACAGTGACGAACAGATCGTCGCCAAAGCGGGCAAGTCGATCCGGGAGATCTTCGAACAGGACGGTGAGCCGGCCTTCCGCGACCTGGAGTCGGCGGTCGTTCAGGATCTTGCGACCCGGCAGGAACACGTGATCGGCTTAGGTGGTGGGGCGGTGCTGCGGCCGGAGAACCGGGCGGCGCTGAAGGCCGGCGGTCATAAGATCGTCTACCTCCGCTGCGAACCAGCCGAGCTGCACAAGCGCATTAGCGCCGACGCTGCAACCGCTGCCAACCGTCCCAGCCTGACCGAACTGGGCGGTGGATTGGCCGAGATCGAGAAACTTTTGCAGCAGCGCGAGCCGATCTATCGGGAAGTGATGGACGTGGAACTCGACGTGACCGCGTTATCGGTCGACGAAGCGATGGCCCGGCTGGCGAAGATGATCTGATCGCGAACGTTGCCGCGGGTTTGTCTGACCGTGGCATGGGCGTCTCGCCCATGCGGTGGCCCGAAGCGGAAGATCGAGTTTTGGGCAAGGTACGAATGACGCCGTCTGCCATTGATAATGCTACCTGTCCTGCTCATAGGCATCGGCGAGACGCCCATGCCACGACCAAGGCGTCCCACGACAGCGATCGCCGCCTTTACTTCCAACTTCGTCCTTTGCACTTCCGTCATCTGAATGCCTGACGCCATCTACATCTTCTTCGTCTTCGCGTTCGGCGCCTGCGTTGGCAGCTTTCTGAACGTGGTGGTCTGGCGGCTGCCGCGGGGCGAGTCGCTGGTGACGCCGCCGTCGCATTGCCCCAAGTGCAACAACACGCTGAAGGCGTACGACAACATCCCGATCCTCGGTTGGCTGAAGCTTGGCGGGAAGTGCCGTTTCTGCGGACTGCCCATCTCGCCGCGCTATCCGATCGTGGAAGCGGTAACCGGCGGGCTGTTCGTGTTGTACTACGTGATGTTCTTCATGCTGCAGATCGGCCCCTGCCTGCCGAACGGTCAGCACGCGACACTGTCGATCGTCAGCGACTGGCCGATGTATGGCCTGTACATGTTCACGATCGCCTGCCTGCTGGCCGCCAGTCTGATCGATGCCGAGCTGTTCATCATCCCGCTGGAGATTCCGTGGCTGATGGCGGGCGTGGCAATCGTGGTCCACGCGATCATCGACCGCCCGCACCTGCCCGGCGCGCTGAACCTCGATCCCGTTCCCGCGGCCATGGCGCTGGGGGCGGGCATTGGGCTGTTGCTGTCGGTGCTGCTCTGGTGGCGGGGCGTCATCCCGACCAGCTTCCCGCAAGGCGAGCCGATGCTTGAGATCGACCACGAGCTGTACGCGAAGGAAGTCGAAGAGGCCAAGGCCAAGGGGCAGACGGTCCAGCCACTGCCACCCGAGTATTCACCGGGGCAGATTCGGGCCGAGATGCTGAAGGAACTGATGTTCCTGGCTCCACCCACGGTGCTCGCTGCCGTTTGCGCTTTGGCCGTTGTTGCCGTCCCGAGCATTGCCGAGGCTTGGGCGACCGCCACGAGCGCGCACTGGTTCACCGGCTTCCTCGGCGCGGTGTGGGGCGGGTGCATCGGCGCGTTCATCGTCTGGTTCTTCCGCATCGCAGGCACGCTGGGATTTGGCCGCGTGGCGATGGGGCTGGGCGACGTGCACCTCATGTTTGGCGTGGGGGCGGTGATTGGCGCGATGTCGTCGGTGGCGGCGTTCTTTCTCGCGCCGTTCTTCGCCATCCTGCTGCACGTGTGGCTCCTGTTGATCCGTGGCAAGCGCGAGCTGCCCTACGGGCCGTACCTGAGCCTGGCGACGGCGTTCGTCATGATCTTCTCGTGCGCGATCACCAACTATCTCACGCCCGGGCTGGCGGGGCTTGGGCTTGTCGTGCGGCAACTGATAGGATGGTAGGAAGACATGAACACGACGTGGCAGAGCATCAAACTGTGGACGAAGCTGATCCTCATGGCCAGCGCGTTGCTGTACATGTTTATCTTCGTCTACAACAACAGCAATAAGCCGGTGAAGATCTGGTGGTGGTTCAATCGCGAGCCTGACACGTCGGTGCTCGTGCTGACCCTTGGCACGTTCCTGACCGGCGTGATCACCGCGATCCTGGTCCGCACCATTTGGAAGACCTGGCGGCAGATCCGCAAGTCCACTGACCGCTCGCGCACCAACAAGCTCGAGCGCGAGATGGCGGATATGAAAGCGAAGGCCGCCCGCCTGCAGGTGTCCCGGCCGGACGTCGACCCCGACAACAACACGATCGCGTGAGCGACGAAGCCCCGGCTGCAGCATTCCGGCCCGCCAACTGGTAAACTGCAGCGAACGCATCGACAGACGACGACGAAACCTAAAGGAGTAGACCCGCATGTCCGCAAGCAAACTGATCGTGACGACGCTGAGCAGCCTGATGTTGGTCGGCTGTGCCAACAAGGAAATGGACGCCCTGACCAAGCAGAACCGCGAACTGCAGTCGAACTACGACCGCCTGCGCAGCGAGAACGCCGACCTTCAGTCGCGCCTGGCGGCCGCTCCGGACGCGTCGCAACTGTCGAGCCTGCAGGGTGAGGTCGCCAGCCGCGATGCGAAGATCAAGGAACTGGAAGATCAGCTGCGCAAGCCCACCCCCGGCGCCGGTGATCAGCCGGGCATCGAGGGCATTGAAACGACCTACGACGCCGCCGCCGGCACGATGACGGTTAACCTGCCGGGCGACGTGCTGTTCGCCAGTGGTCAGGACACGCTCAAGCCGTCCGCCCGCGCCACGCTCGACAAGATCGCGTCGGCGATCAAGAACGACTACGCCGGTAAGCGCGTGCGCGTGGAAGGGCATACCGACACCGACCCGATCAGCAAGACCAAGGACAAGTACGTCGACAACCTCGATTTGTCCCTGAACCGCGCCGCCGCCGTCACGCGGTATCTGGAGACGCGCGGCCTGTCGCCCAAGCAGATCACCACCAGCGGCTACGGCCCCTCGCGCCCTCGCGGCGACAAGGCGGCGAGCCGTCGCGTGGAGATCGTGGTCGTGACGCGGTGAGGATGAGCGGCCTCGTCAATTGCAGGGCCGCAAGTTGAGGTGACGCCTGCCACCCCGGTTGTCATCCCGATGGGAGGCTAGCCGACCTGAGGGATCTCCCACGACGAGCAATTTTCGCAGTGGGAGATCCCTCAGTCGCCCTTAGGCTCCGATCGGGATGACACCGTCTTACGTCCGACTGATAGTGTGCGACCGTGTGCGGAATACAAGTAATCGAATCTTGACCACAATCTGATGTCCATCGCGATCATCGACTATGACATGGCCAACCTCCGCTCGGTGCAGAAGGCATTCGAGGCGGTGGGGCACCCTGCGCAAATCGTGACTCAGCCCGAGCAGATCGACGCCGCCGACAAGGTCGTGCTGCCGGGCGTGGGGGCGTTTAAGGACGCCGTCGCGACACTGCACGCCCGCGGGCTGGTGCCGGCGATCCTGCGGCACATCGAGCGGGGCAAGCCGTTCCTGGGCATCTGCCTGGGGCTGCAAATGCTCTTCGAAACGGGCTACGAGGATGGTGAACACGCCGGCCTTGGCGTGTTCGGCGGGTCGTGCGTGCGGTTTGACGTCGATCAGACGCAGTCGCTGAAGGTGCCGCACATGGGATGGAACCAGCTGGTCAGCCGAAAGCCGTCGGCCCTCATGCGCGGTCTGCCCGACGGCACCAACGTCTACTTCGTCCACGGCTACCACGCCAAGCCCACGGATGCCGACCTCATCGCGACGGAAACCGACTACGGTGGCGCGTTCGTCAGCAGCATTGCCAAAGACAACGTGATGGCCACGCAGTTCCATCCGGAGAAGAGCCAGAAGGTGGGATTGACGATGCTGGGGAACTTCGCAGAGTTGTAGTTGAACGGGTGGGGCGGGACGGCTGGGTCGCTAAAGCGACCAGCCCAGTGGGGAGTCTTGCTCCTCTCCCGGTACTCCGGGAGAGGCTGGGTGAGGGTGATTTCGAACTCCTGGAAATGCTGAAGTGATGGATCGACTCAACGGCTTCGTTCGTCACTCCGAACTTCGCCACCCACAGCCTTCCCCGACCGCATCACGTTCCACGCCAGGAACCCCATCGCCAGCACGACCGTTCCCAGCAGCACGTAAATGCTCGCGTTGAATCCCCCGGCCAACCCGCCCGAGCCATCGGCGGGGGGTGGCAGGACTTCAACGGCCTTGCCGCAGGTGGGGCAGGCGTAGGCGAGGGTGGACAGCGACAGGGCGGTCAGGAACACGATTGAGTTGCGAAACATGGTGGTCACTCCTACGCCGTCGGCGTGTTCAGGAACTTCAGCATGAAATAGACCGCCACGCCGGTCACGCTGACGTACAGCCAGATGGGCAGCGTGAACTTCGAGGTCCGCCGATGCAATTGTAGCCGCCCCGCGAGTGAACTGTAAAAGCTGAGCAGAATCAGCGGAACCGAGATTCCCGACAGCACGATGTGACTGATCAGCACGAAGAAGTAGATCGGCCGGACCCACCCCTGTGTGAGGAAGCGTGTCTCACCATGAAATGCGTGGTAGACGACATAGCAGACGAAGAACAACGCCGAACTCGCCAGCGCCCCGAGCATCATCGCGGTGTGCCGTTGATATTGCCGTTTGCGGATCGCGACGTAGCCCAACACGATGAACGTGGCGCTGATCGAGTTGAAGATCGCGTTCACCCCAGCCAGCGACGCCACGAAATCCGGCACCGCACCCCCCGCGCGGCGGTAGTAGATCAGCCACACCAGGAACCCAAACACCGCCGCGCTCAGGACGACGATCGCGACGATCGCCTTCCCAAGCCCAACCGACTTAAACGCCGTGATCTCCAGCGGCGAACCTGACAGGGGAGCGTTGGACATAATCTGTTCGTTTCTTCAGCCTGCAATCGACCCGAACCGCAAATTTACCGCAATCGTCGGGCGGCTCACAGTCGCAGGGTGGCCATTCCGGTCCGTTTCACGATTTTCAACGACCATGACAGCCACCGAGCTATGACCGAGCTATGAAAGAACGATTCGAGTCCCCGCATGGACAATCCACCGGCCGTGACGTAAATTCTGCGGAAGAATGTATCGCGACGTGCCCGTAGCTCAATTGGATAGAGCGTTGGCCTCCGAAGCCGAAGGTTACAGGTTCGACCCCTGTCGGGCACATTTGAATTGACAAGGACTTATGAGCGGCCGGACCTCGCCGCGAAACGCCGTTCGACCGCTTGTATCCGCTTTGTATCCGCAACACCGCCTATAATGGTGGGATGCAGGATCTGCGAGACCCACTACCGCGCAAGTACGACGTCGACCCAGAGGCACTCGCGCAATTCATCGCCGATGCCGGCGAGCGTCGCACGAAACCTATAAAGTTATCCTTTCGGGGCCGCCAAGGATTCTCGAAAGACGTCGGTCGTTATCGCAAACCGGACGACAACAAGGTCGTTGGAAAGCGCTTCTGGCTCGGCCACGATCAGGCGCGCTCCACCTGGCTTGCGTCGATCATTTCGGAGTACCATCAGCAATTCGTTCAAGGCGATGGGGATGGCCTGTGGACCTCCGCTCACCTCAAGGCGATCGAGTTCATCGTTGATGCCCGTGATCACATCACGAGACGCAAGGCCGAGCGCCTCCGTGGCGAACTAGCTGGATTCAACCAACGCCCGCCCGTTGCCGACATACAGCCGTTGACGTTCTCGTTGTCCCCTGCAGTCGTCATTCCGATGCGGCCGGCGGCGCCTGCAAAGAGCACGCAGGGCGACAGTCTGTACGGCGCCATCGACGCATACCTCGCCACTTTGAACGGGAAGCGCGTGTCAGACGCCCATAAATGGCGCGCCAAGCAGGTGCTCGACCGGACCTTGAAGGGGATCCGTTCCGACTGCCCTCTTGCCGAGATCAATTACCTGTGGCTCGATCGGCTCGCTGATCACTTCAAGGCCCGGCCCAAGACGCGGCGGGGCGGTCCCATGCGGCCGGAGACCGTCGTGACCACGTTGAGGTACATTCGCACGTTCTTCGCTTGGTGTGACGATGTCGCCTTCGGCGGGTGGGAGGGGCCGCGCAAACTCGTTCGGCCGTTCCGCGTACGTGCGAACGACCTCATGTCGCCTGTGGAACTACGCGCGGCGGCCACGATCGAGCAGTTTGATGTTGGGATATTGGCGAAGCTTTATCAGAGCGGCAGTGAGTTCCAGCAGATGCTGATCCTCGCCGGCCTCTTTATCGGCGCAACCCAGAAGGAACTGGCGGTCCTGGAGAAGCAGGAGTTTGATCTCGCGAACGGGATCCTCGCCCACTACCGCAACAAGACCCAGGTCCTCGGTACGTTCTGGCTGCCCCCAGAGTTGGTGACGCGCCTTCGCGCAGAGTTCGCTAAGCATCCGAACGCGCCGCTCGCGATGTACACCGAAGACGGTAACCCGCTCGTATGGTTCAAGAATGAACGAATCGCCTGCGACTCGGTGCGCTTGATGTGGGACCGGTTACGGATAAAGGCTGGGACGCCGAACGCGCCGAGCTTCAAGTTTCTGCGAAAGTTCGCGGGCGATTTTGCGATGCGCTACGGCGGGCAGGAAATGGGGCAGGTGGCATTATCTCACGCGCGTCAGACCGTGCTCGCCAAGAACTATTCGTCGGCGCGCGACTTCGATGCGTTCATGGCGGTTCAACAACAGATGTACGCGGAACTGAAGGCTTCCGGAATGTTCGATTCGGTCGTCAGGCGCAAATACACGCGGCACCCTCGTGCGGATCGGGACGCCTGCAGTAACCGGTTGCGTTCACGAGATGCCCGGATCGGCGAACGCCCGGAACGCGAGCCAAGGAGCCGCAAGCAGGCGTGACGCACGGTCGGCTACTGCTTTGTTCGCCTACGGCTCGGAAACCGGCGCGACCTCGTAATGTTTCGACGCTAGGGAACAGTCGCGCCTGCGGCTAGTGGGGGCGCATTGACCGACGTACAGACTGCTTCAATGACGCCCTTTGACGAGGTCACCGATCGTCACCAGCGGATCGGCTGAGCACGCGCGGCACCACGCAATCAACTCCGTGATGTCGACCCGCCGGTTTGCAGTTTCGCAGTTGTACACCCAGCTTTGCGGTCGCCTCATCTTCGCCCCCAAGTCGCGTTGAGAGAGGCCCGCGTCCTCACGCAGCCGACGCAGCAACGGCGGCACCGCGCGGTAGGCTGGCGAATGCTGAGCTTTAGCCATTGCGGCCAAATGATGGAGCGAAACCGCCTCCGACACGGAAAGCGTGTCACCCCCTCTCCGTCCGATAACGGCCGGACAGCCCAAACTCGCGGGTACGAAAATGGCCCATGTATCCTTTCCAACGGTAAACACCTGTAACCCGACTCTTCTCGTTCGCAAGACGTTGCATTCCCTCCCCTATTGTTCTGCCACATCGCACAGAGACCCTCGTGGTTGCGTTTTCTCTAATTGAACCCTAGATGGTCCGGACGTTCCTTCCTCCGCGGTGACGAAGGCTTCGACTACCTCGCAGCCTTCGTCACCGCGGAGGATGAAATGTCCGTAATCGAAGAGCGGCACGGGTTCGTATCGGGGACAGCATATGGTCCCTTGGCGTACGTAGCTTGAGAATTTGGTGCCGGCGCGCATCCACCCCCTTCCCTACGGATTGTCCAGCTCAATATCGGCGACATCACGCGCCTGGGTTCTTGGACCTGCGGTTACGAATCGCTTTCAATCGGCGTGCCCGCCGGGCCGTATGTACCGCCCGTTCGCGGGCGGCAGTAAGCCCTCTCAGCCGATCGGCGTCGTCGTGAAACGTCCACCGTGATGCCGGACTGCCTGGATCGGTCGCGCCACACACGTCATAAAGTTTTCGATTTTCAGGTCGGGCCACTTTTGGCAGTGTGTACGGCGCGTCACCATCCTGTGCGGACCGATGCGTGCGTTACGCAAATGGAGCCTACTTATGCCGCGCGACGGACGTATGTCTGAGATCCGCGACGTGTTGGCCGGATTTGCATCAAGCGTAGACGGCTTCCGCGCTATGCGTGTCTAGGCTACAGGAGTTGTCCGCCGTAGACCTTGAGGCGGATCTACCAGAAAGAGCCGTAGTCCCAGTCGCGGATCTGACGACCTTGAGCCTCCGGTGTGTGCGATACCTTGCGCTTGGGCTCAGCCGACGCGAGCGACGTCCATGTTCAGTAGTTGTCCGAGCTTCTCGATGCGGCCAGCGACGTGGCCGACGCCGACGGCGCAGTGGTGGGCGGGGCCGTGGGCGTTCCAGGCCTCCACGAACCGCCGGGCGCCGCAGGCGAAGCGGTAGCGGCTGTTGGTGTTGCCGATCTGCAGGATCGGCCCGGCCACGCTCTCGCCCTCGGCCACCAGCAGCTTCAGCCGCCCGCCACCCCCGTGGTCCTCGACCACGCTCAGCAGGGTCACCGGCCCGTGCCGCACGCTCATCTCGACGCTGAGCCCGCGCCCGACCTTGCCGTGGTAGACGCCCAGCGGCCGCACCTTGGTCCGCCCCTGGGCGATGGCGATGTGCCCGGGGCCGTCGTGGCCCATCAGCACCACGTCGTCGGCGTAGTCCATCGCGTAGTACTCGGTGAAGCTGCCGCCGACGCCGAACGTGTCCAGGACCTTCATCGCCTGCGCGTTCTTCACCTCCAGCTCGCCGGCGACGGGGACGCCGCGGGCCGTCAGCAGGCTGTTGCCCAGGATGATCGAGCTGATCGCGTCCTCGTTGGCCGGGTTGCCGCTGCCCATGTAGTAGTAGGCCAGGCTGCCCAAGTCGTGGGCCGCCACCAGCTGGTCC